>NZ_JAQOSR010000170.1:0-18409 GCF_046718885.1 Bradyrhizobium sp. UFLA01-814
GGTATGAGGACGCGCCAATGCGCGTCCCTTGTATTGACGCGTTTTTCTTCGCGAACCGGTACCCGGTTCGTTCGAAAACGCTACCGCCGAGGCCATGATGGACCAGATTGCCGTTCACCAGGACAGCGCGACCAGCACCGACTGGCCGGTTGCGATCTACCGCACGCTGAAGAGCTTTGGCGTGGCGCAGGTGTCCTACGTTCCCGATGCGGGACATTCCAAGCTGATCAAGCTGTCGCACGCCGATGCCGACATCAAGACCACGGTGCTGACGACAGAGGAAGAGGGCGTGGCGCTTTCGGCCGGCGCCTGGCTCGGCGGCGATCGCGCGGTGCTGTTGATGCAATCGAGCGGCGTCGGCAATTGCGTCAACATGCTGTCGCTGATGGCGAGCTGCCGCTTCCCGCTGCTCACGCTGGTGACGATGCGCGGCGAATGGGCCGAGTTCAATCCCTGGCAGATTCCGATGGGCCGGGCAACGCCGCAGGCGTTCGAGATCATGGGCACCACCGTGCTGCGGCTGGAGAACCCTGATGATGCCGAGGAGGTGATCTCGGCGGCCGCCTCGCTCGCCTATGACGGCGACCAGCAGGTCGCGGTGCTGATCTCGCAGCGCATGATCGGCCGCAAGAAGTGGACCAAGGAGACGCACTGATGTCGGCATCAACAGGCACTCTCGACCGCCGCGCCGCCGTGAAGGCGCTGCTTGCCGACCGCGGCGAACTGCTCGTGATCTCCGGGCTCGGCTCCTCCTCTTACGATTTGTTCGATGCCGGCGAGCATCCCGGTAATTTCTATCTGTGGGGCGCGATGGGCGGCGCGGCGATGGTTGGGCTCGGCCTCGCGCTGGCGCAGCCGAAGCGCCCGGTGCTCGTGATCACCGGCGATGGCGAGCAGTTGATGGGGATCGGCAGCCTGCTGACGATCGCGACCAAGCAGCCCGGCAATCTCTCGATCGCGGTGCTCGACAACGGCCATTTTGGCGAGACCGGCATGCAGCCGAGTCACTCCGGCCTCGGCGCCAGGCTCGAGGTGATCGCTGATGGCGCGGGCATCGGCAATGTCTCCGAGATCGCCGACATCGCCGGCATCGAGAGCTTCCGCAACAGCCTGCGCGATCTCGGCGGCGGCCCGCGGCTGGCGCGCATTCGCATCGCCGCCGGCGAGGTCGAGCGCGCGCTGCCGCCGCGCGACGGCACCTATTTGAAGAACCGCTTCCGCGGCCATCTCGGCTTCAAGGTGAGCTGATGCGAAGCCGCGCTCAGGCGAGCTGGATATCCCAGAGCCCCTCGGCGCGCAGCGCGGCGACCTCGTCGCGCAACAGCTTCGCGATCAGCGTCATCGCGTTGGAGCCGGGATGCTCGACCGGCGAGGCCAGGGTCAGCTCGCGCCGCGGCGCCGGCCGCGCGATGGCGGCGGTCTCGAGCCGGCCCTCCGCCACCTCGGCGCGGACCGAGGACGGCGGCAGCAAGGTATATCCGAGCCCCTCCTCGACCAGGCTGGTCAGCACGCGGAACGAATCCGCCTCGAGCTTGACGTCGAGATCGATCTTCTTCTTGGCCGCGGCATGTTCGAGCAGCGCACGGAGGCCGTGCGAGTGACTTGGCAGCACCAGGCGCTGGCGCATCAGCCAGCCGAAGTCGACCTGCTTCTTCGGCTTCAGCCCGCTGCCGCGCGGGCCGACCGCGACGATACTGTCGCGGCCGAGGCTCTGCACCGCCAGATGCAGATCGACCGACGGCCCGTAGATCACGGCAAGGTCCATCTCGCCGCGATGCAGCCACTCGATCAGATGGCCGCTGTAGCTCTCGACGATGCAGAGCGAGATGCCGGGATAGCGCTCCACCGTGCGCCGCGCCAGCCGCGCCGACAGCACGCAGCTCACCGTCGGCACCAGCCCGAGCACGACGCGCCCGGACGGCGCGCCGCCGGCGGACTGGATGTCGTCGCGGATCTGGTCGATCTGCCGCACGATACCGCTGGTGCGCGCCAGCAGCAGCCGGCCGGCGTCGGTCAGCACCATGCCGCGGCCGTTGCGCGTGAACAATTCGGTGCGCAGCTCGTGTTCCAGCAGCTTGATCTGCCGGCTCAGCGCCGGCTGCGCGACCCGCAAGGTATCGGATGCCTTGCTCAGGCTCCCGAGTTCCGCGACGCACGCAAAGGTCCTAAGCTGGCGGAAATCCATACTTGCCAATCCTGGAAGGCAGGTTCATACGCTATAACAAAACAGCATAGGGAGTTTACCGGGGCCCCACAACAGCGGGCGTTTTCTTCGCGCGAACCGATTTCCGCTTCGCTCGAACACGCTCTGGCGCAACCTCTCGGCAAGACGAAACAATGACCGCACACGATCAACACATCGACGACCATTCCGACATCCGCGACGCGGTAGCAAAACTCTGCGCGCAGTTTCCCGGCGAATACTGGCGCAAGCTCGATCGCCAGATGGCCTATCCGAAGGAGTTCGTCGATGCGCTGACGGAGGCCGGCTATCTCTCGGTGCTGATCCCCGAGGAATATGGCGGCGCCGGCCTGAAGCTGTCGGCCGCGGCGGCGATCCTGGAAGAGATCCAGCGCGCCGGGTGCAACGGCGGCGGTTGCCACGCCCAGATGTACACGATGGGCACCGTGCTGCGGCACGGCAACGACGCGCAGAAGGCCAGGTATCTGCCGAAGGTCGCGACCGGCGAATTGCGGTTGCAGGCGTTCGGCGTCACCGAGCCGACCAGCGGCACCGACACGTCTTCGCTGAAGACCTTCGCGCGCCGCGAGGGCGACCATTACGTCGTCAACGGCCAGAAGATCTGGACCAGCCGCGCTGAATATTCCGACCTGATGATCCTGCTGGCGCGCACCACGCCGAAGGAGCAGTCGAAGAAGCGCACCGACGGTCTCTCGGTGTTCATCGTCGACATGCGCGAGGTGAAGGGCAAGGGGCTGGAGATCCGCCCGATCCGCACCATGATGAACCACGCCACGACCGAAGTGTTCTTCACCGACATGAAGGTGCCGGCGGAGAATCTGATCGGCGATGAAGGCAAGGGCTTTCGCTACATCCTCTCCGGCATGAATGCCGAGCGCATCCTGATCGCGGCCGAGTGCGTCGGCGATGCCAAATGGTTCATCGCCAAGGCGACCAATTACGCCAAGGAGCGCAGCGTGTTCGGCCGGCCGATCGGCCAGAACCAGGGCATCCAGTTCCCGATCGCAAAGGCCTACGCCTCGATGCGCGCGGCGGAATTGATGGTGAAGGAAGCCACCCGCAAATATGAGGCCGGTCTCGACTGCGGCGCCGAGGCCAACATGGCCAAGATGCTGGCGGCGGATGCCTCCTGGGAAGCCGCCAATGCCTGCGTGCAGACCCATGGCGGCTTCGGCTTCGCCGAGGAGTACGATGTCGAGCGCAAGTTCCGCGAGACCCGGCTGTACCAGGTGGCGCCGATCTCGACCAATCTGATCCTGTCCTACGTCGCCGAGCACGTGCTCGGCATGCCCCGCTCCTACTGAGTTGTCAGAACATGCTGCCGCTTGAGGGATTGACCGTCATCGCCGTCGAGCAGGCGGTTGCCGCGCCGTTCTGCTCGTCACGCCTCGCCGACGCCGGCGCCCATGTCATCAAGATCGAGCGGCCCGAGGGCGATTTCGCCCGTGGCTACGACGCCGCGGCAAAAGGCCAGAGCAGCTATTTCGTCTGGCTCAACCGCGGCAAGGATTCCGCCGTGGTCGACCTCGCCACCAAGGAAGGCCGCGCGCAGCTCGAGGCGCTGATCGCGGGCGCCGACGTGCTGCTGCAGAACCTCAAGCCCGGCTCGATGGACAAGCTCGGCTTCTCGCGCGAACGGCTGCGCAAGGATTACCCGAAGCTGATCATGTGCACGATCACCGGCTATGGCGACACCGGCCCCTATGCCGACCGCAAGGCCTATGACCTGTTGATCCAGGCCGAAAGCGGCCTTGCCTCGATCACCGGCGGCCCCGAGGGCGCCTCGCGCGTCGGCATGTCGATCGTCGACGTCGCAACCGGCGCCACCGCGCATGCCGCGATCCTCGAGGCGCTGATCGGCCGCGGCCGCACCGGAGACGGCGCCGACATCCGGATCTCGATGTTCGACGTGATGGCCGACTGGCTCACCGTGCCGCTGCTCAATGCCGAGGACGGCAAGTCGCCGAAGCGGATCGGCCTCGCCCATCCCTCGATCGCACCCTATGGCGTGTTCCGCTCGAAGGACGGCAAGGAGATCCTGATCTCGATCCAGAGCGAGCGCGAGTGGAAGACACTGTGCGCCAAGGTGCTGGGCCAGCCCGGCCTGCCCGACGATCCGCGCTTTGCCAATATGGTCGAGCGCGTGCGCAACCGCGCCGTCACCGACCAGATCGTCAGCGACAGCTTCGGCAAGCTCACGCGCGAGGAGTTGCTGGCGAAGCTTGCCGAGGCCGACATTGCCTTTGCCGAGGTCAACAGCATGGACGACCTCGCGAAACATCCGCATCTGCGCCGCGTCGAGGTCGACACGCCGAACGGCAAGGTCAGCTATCCGGCGCCGGCCGCGATCGTGGTCGGCGAGAACAGGCACTACGGCAAGGTGCCCGCGATCGGCGAGCGCACCAGACGTTAGGCTGCAATGAGATCAGGCGCGATCGCAATCAAGAACGAGCTGCGCCCCCTCTCCCGCTTGCGGGGGAGGGTTGGGGTGGGGGTGTCACCTCACAGAGACTCTTCAAGTGGAGAAAGCCCCACCCGGATTGCATCTTTGATGCAATCCGACCTCCCCCGCAAGCGGGAGAGGTGGACCTTGCATGCCGCGCGAGCAATTTGAACATGCATCATCGCACTCACCTCCTCCCGGAGACAACCTCATGACCGACAAACTCGACCTCGATCATCTCCGCCAGTGGATCGGCCGCAGCACGGAGGCCTCCGACGTCGTCACCAAATATCTCGTGATGGGGCTGCGCGCGACGCTGTTCCAGGAGATCGGCGAGCCGAAGGCCGGCGACGCCGCGCCGTGGACCACGCATTGGTGCCTGGCGCAGCCGGTGTTTCCGATGTCGCAGCTTGGCCCCGACGGCCACCCGACGCGCGGCGGCTTCCTGCCGCCGGTGCCGCTGCCGCGCCGGATGTGGGCCGGCGGCGAGCTCGAATTCTTCGACAGCTTGCGCATCGGCGATGAGGCCAAACGCACCTCGAAGATCGCCGACGTCACGGTCAAATCGGGCTCGACCGGCACGCTGTGCTTCGTCTCGGTCAATCACGAGGTGACGACGTCGCGCGGACTTGCGGTGCGCGAGCGGCAGGACATCGTCTATCGCGAGATGACGAGCACGCAAGGCGCAGCGCCGGCCAAGGCGCCGCCGCCTCCGCCGGTCGCGCAGCATCGCGAGAGCCACGTCTCCGACCCGGTGCTGCTGTTTCGGTACTCGGCGCTGACCTTCAACGGCCATCGCATCCATTACGACCGCGACTATGTCACCAAGGTCGAGGGCTATCCGGGCCTGATCTTCCACGGCCCGCTGCAGGCTTCCTTCATCGTCGAGTTCGCCGCCAGGCTGCGCGGCGGCAGGCCGCCGAAGAAGCTCGCCTATCGCGGCGTGCAGCCGCTGTTCGAGGGTAGCGAGTTCTCGATCAATGCCAGCGACAAGGACGGCGGCATGGAGCTGTGGGCCGCGAATGCCGAGGGCCAGCCGACCATGAAGGGCACGGCGACCTGGTAACGCGCGAGCACGACGCCTGTCATGATGCGAGGGAATAAAGAGGCGCTTTCATCAGCGCCTCGTATTCCCTATTGTGATCGCGTTCATCCGTGGATCGCAGATCATGAGTCGCTTCTGGAGTTCGGTCGTCCACAATCTGTCGCCCTACGTGCCCGGCGAGCAGCCGAAGATCGACGGCCTCATCAAGCTCAATACCAACGAAAATCCCTACCCGCCGTCGCCACGCGCGGTGGCGGCGATCACAGCGACGACGGATCGCCTGCGGCTCTATCCGGATCCGCGCGCAACCGCCCTGCGCGAGGCAATCGCGAGGCGCTACGGCGTCACGGCGGACGAGGTGTTCGTCGGCAATGGCTCGGACGAGGTGCTGGCCCACGCTTTCCCGGCGCTGCTCAAGCACGATGCGCCGCTGCTGTTTCCCGACATCACCTACAGCTTCTACCCGGTCTACTGCCGCCTCTATGGCGTGAGCTACGAGACCGTACCGCTCGACGCCGCGATGCGCGTGCAGCTTGCCGACTACCGGCGGCCCGGCAGCGCCATCCTGCTGTGCAACCCCAACGCACCGACCGGCACCTCGCTGCCGCGCGCCGCGATCGAGGCGCTGCTCGCCGAGAATCCCGACCGGCTGGTGGTGGTCGATGAAGCCTATGTCGACTTCGGCGCCGAGAGCGCCGTGCCGCTGGTCGCGCGCCACGACAATCTGCTCGTCATCCAGACGCTCTCCAAATCGCGCGCGCTGGCCGGCCTGCGGGTCGGCTTCGCCATCGGCCAGCGCCCGCTGATCGAGGCGCTGGAGCGGGTCAAGGACAGCTTCAACTCCTATCCGCTCGACTGCTTCGCGCTCGCAGGCGCGGTCGCCTCCATCGAGGACGAGGCGTGGTTCGAGGAGACGCGGCAACGCATCATCCGGAGCAGAGAGGCGCTGGTCCACGGCCTCATTGAGCTGGGCTTCGAGGTGCTGCCGTCGCAGGCGAATTTCGTGTTCGCCCGCCATCCCAGCCATCGCGGCACCGATCTCGCCGCGAGCCTGCGCGCACGCGGCGTTCTGGTGCGGCATTTCCAGAAGCCGCGGATCGAGGACTTTTTGCGCATCACGGTCGGCACCGACGATGAGTGCGGCCGCCTGATCGGCCTGCTGCGCGGCATGGTCTGATAGCCGTTCACCGACGACGCAACTTGCGATCGACGGCGCCAACCTGCATAGTGATCGCGCGACAGGATGGCACGGTTCTCCGGGAAGGAGCGGTCATGCGATTTGCGATCGGCGACGCGACCGTCGACGTCATCGTCGACGACGACGATTTCGGCCTTCCGCTCGCCGAATTCCTGCCCGGCTATGATCGCCGCTTGATCGAGGCGCATCGCTCCACGCTTGAGCCGGTGTTCATCGACCTCGCCCGCGGGCTCGCGAAACACGCGATCCAGAGCTTTGTGGTGCGAACCGGCGGCCGAACGCTGCTGATCGACGCCTGCATCGGCGAGCGCAAGGACATCCCCGAGATTCCCGCCTGGCATCGGCGGCGCGGCAGCGGCTTCCTCGATCGGTTGCGCGCGTGCGGCGTCGACCCGGCCGGCATCGACGTCGTATTCTGCACCCATCTGCATGTCGATCATGTCGGCTGGAATACGCGCCAGGACAACGGCCGCTGGCAGCCGACCTTTCCCAACGCGCGCTATCTGTTCGGCCGCCGCGAGCTTGCCGACTGGATGACGCAGCATGATGCCGGGCGTGCTCCGCCGATCCACGCCCGCGCCCTGGAGCAGAGCGTCATACCGATCGTCGAGGCGGGCCGTGTCGATCTGGTCGACGACGGCCATCAGCTGGGACCGGGCCTGCGGCTGGTCCCGCTGCCGGGCCACACCAGCGGCCAGATGGGGCTGATGGTAGACTACGCACAACATCGCGCGATCTTTTGCGGCGATGCCGTGCACAACCCGGTGCAGATCTTCCAGCCCGGTCTGTCGACATCATCCTGTACCGACCCGCAGCTCGCCGGCGAGACGCGCGCGAAGATCCTGGCAGAGGCGGCGGACAGCGGCCGTCTCGTCATACCGGCCCACTTCCGCGGCCCGCGCTGTGCCCATATTCGTCGAGACGGCGGTGGCTATGCGCCGGTGTTCGATGCCCGGCATTGGTAAGATGCAACACCCGGCGCCACGGCTCACCAAGTGAAAGCCGGGCGTATCATCCAGTCCATTGGAACCGAAACCCGGCTTGCGCGTTCCCCGCCCTGACGGAGGACGCCATGCTTAGAGATGAACAGGTCGCGGTTCTCTGCGACATCGCCCAATCCATTGCCTTTGCCGACGACGTGCAAGGCGAGGTCGACCGGCTCATCAGGGAAGGATACGTCGCCAAGGACGGCGACCTCTACGAGCTGACGCCGAAGGCCGAGAAGGTTTTGTCCGAGCGCGGCGCCAGCCTCAAGGCGTGACGCCGCTCGCGGCAACTCCCTACGCGGCAGGCGTGCACCGCGTCGCTGATATCTTGATGCCGAGCCCTGCGCTCTCCTCGCGGAACTGCGCGATCGATCGCGCATTGCGGTGCGCCTCGAACGCAGCGTCATCCTGGTAGACCTCGTAGATCAAGAGCTTTGCGGCATCCTCGCGCGGCACCAGGATCTCGAAATTCAGCGTGCCCGGTTCATCCCTGAGCGATCGGGCCCGATCGCGCTTCTCCGGCGCGACCTCGACGGTGGCAATGAGGGCAAGTTTGGGCATGATGGATACTCCTTCAGTTGTTTGTTCAGATCAGCTGCGGAGCGTTCGAAATGCGTCCCGAATCTCTCTGCTGAAGATATCGGGCTGCTCCCATGCGGCGAAGTGGCCGCCGGCTTCGGCCTGATGGAAGTAGATCAGCTTGTGATAGGCCTTTTCCGCCCAGCTCCGCGGCGCCACAAAGCTCTCGCCGGGAAACGCGGTCACCGCGGCCGGGATCGTGACATTGGCGGGCAGATAGAGGTTGGTCTTGTTCTCCCAGTACAGGCGGCCCGAAGAGATCGCCGTGTTGGTCAGCCAGTAGAGCGTGATGTTGTCGAGCACGTCATCGCGGGTCAGCGCGCCGGCGGAATGCCCGTTGACCTCGCGCCCGAGCACGGCTGATTGCATCGCGGAGGCCGGCTGGGCATAGCCGTCGCCGTGATCGAGCAGCCAGGCGGCGAGGCCGGCCGGCGAATCCGCAAAGGCCGCAAGTGTCTGCGGGCGCGTGCCCATGATCTGCGCGTAGGCCCGCCGTTTCGCGAATTGAAGCTTGATCTGCTCGAAGGCGTGCTGCTCCTCCGCCGACATATTGTCCGGCGCAGGGCCGCCGGTAGTGACTGCCTTCAAGACCTCGGGCGGAACGACACCGGGCAGATTGACGTGGATGCCGAGCAGTTCCGGGGCACCCAGCTTGGCCATTTCATTGGAGACCGGCGACCCCCAGTCGCCGCCCTGCGCCACGAACTTGCTGTAACCGAGCCGTTTCATCAACTGGACCCAGGCCCGCGCGATGCGCTGGGGATCCCAGCCGACCGTGGTCGGCTTGCCGGAGAAGCCGTAGCCCGGCATTGACGGGATCACGAGATGAAAGGCGTCCGACGCGCTTCCGCCATGCGCGGTGGGATTGGTCAGGGGGTCGATGATCTTCATCTGCTCGATCACCGAGCCAGGCCAGCCGTGCGTGACGATCAGGGGCAGTGCATTGTCGTGTTTCGAGCGGACGTGAATAAAGTGGATGTCCACCCCGTCGATTTCGGTGATGAATTGCGGCAGGGCATTGAGCCGCGCCTCCACCTTCCGCCAGTCATAGTCGGTTTGCCAGTAGCGGACGAGATCGCGCAGCATCGCCTGCGGGACGCCTTGGGAGTCGTCATTGACGATTTCCTTGTCGGACCATCGGGTTGCCGCAAGACGCTTGCGAAGGTCGACAAGATCCTCTTCGGGGATGTTGATGTGGAACGGGCGGATCGCATCACTCTCGGCCGCCACGGCCGGATGCATGGGGAACAGGCCTGCTGCACCAGCGGCGGCAAGGCCCAACGCCGCGCCGGTGAGCAGCCTGCGTCGGTCCTGGTCGATGGCGTCCTGCTCCGATTGGTTTGTTGCGATTGCAACTGATGTGTTCGATGGCGTTGTCATTGGACGTTCCCCTGGGATGAGAGGCTGTCGGCAGAGCCGCGATCGCCCCGGCGGTGGTCAGGATGGAATTGCGTCAATGAAGCTCCTCGTCACTCCGGCAGCGGTTTGCCGGCCTGCTCGCGCACGATGTAGTCGGCGTACCAGTCCGGCCAGTTCGCATCGTGGCCGCCGGTTCGCTTCTCGTGCTCGCCATGCGCGGCTGCCGCGCGCCGGAGCGCCGCGGCAAGATCAGCGGATGAAGCGAAAGTCGTGCTGTTTCCGTCGACGCGACCGGGCAGACGCTGTGTCACCTGCTGCAGCAGCCAGACATTGTCGTCGGGATCGTTGAAGGTGGCGAGCGAACCGTAGCTCGGCCGCTCCGGATCGGGTCCCTTGATGCGGCCCGCCGCCCCGCGATGAAACACCTCGCTGACATCGACGCCGCGCGCGATCAGGTCGGCACGCGCCGCCTCGATGTCGTTCACGATCAGAAAGCGCGGCAGCGCGGACCCCTTGTCGAGATGGATCGAGGTCGGCGAGCCCGGCGGCGTCAACTGCAGCGCCCGGGACCCGTCCGCCCTGGCGAAATCGGCGTCGAGCCGCCAGCCGAGATCTTCATAGAAGCGCTTGGCCCGGTCGACATCGGACACGGGAATCACCACGACCTCGAGCTTCATGTCGATACCCGGTTTCCTGCTTTCGGTACTCATGGCGCGCTCCTTGAAATGTGAGGGACCGGGCCGGAAACGCCCGTTGCACCCACGTTGACGATAGCCCATATTGCTATGAAAATCATAGTAACAATGCAGATGAAGAAAACGTGATGGCAAGGCCAAAGGGCAATCCTGCTGACCCAACGCTCTGTCCGGTGGCGCGCGCGGAGACCGTGGTGGGCGATCGCTGGACCGTGCTGGTGCTGCGCGAGCTGTTCGCGCGCAACCATCGCTTCGAAGAGATTCAGGCCTATACCGGCGCGACCCCGCAGATGCTCACCGCGCGGCTGAAGAAGCTGGAGGCGGGCGGACTGGTGACGCGGCGCGTTTACAACAAGCGTCCGTTGCGCCACGAATATCATCTGACGGAGAAGGGCGCGGCGTTCTTCCCCGTGATGTTCGCGCTGCGCGCCTGGGGCGAGACCTGGTGCAAGTCACCCAGGGACGGCCTTTCCATGAACTATACGCACCTCAGCTGCGGCAAGCCGGCGGGGCTCGGTCCGGTCTGCCAGTCCTGCGGCAAGCCGCTGCATTGGGCGGACATGGTGGCGGAGCGAACGCCCAAATATCAGAGAGAGCGCGATGCGCGCTGGGAGGCCTTCAAGGCGGCCCGCTGAACGCACCGACCCCGCCGGCGCAAGCGGACAACGCCCGTTCGCACCGTCGCACATCCCGATCACGCGGGGCCGAGCCCCGCGCAACACAGGAGACTCACCATGCCATTCGTTCGCATCGACCTGAAGCGCGGCAAGCCCGCGGAATATCGCAAGACGCTGGGCGAGATCGTCTACAAGGCGATGCGCGACGTGATCAACGTGCCCGAGAACGACAAGTTTCAGGTCATCACCGAGCACGACCGCGGCGACCTGAACTACGCCGACAACTATCTCGGCAATGCCTACAGCGACGATCTCATCTTCATCCAGATCACCATGAATGCCGGGCGTACCGTCGAGATGAAGAAGGCGTTCTACAAGCGGATCGTGGACGACTATCAGAGCCAGCTGCAGGGACGGCCGGACGACGTTGTCATCAACCTCGTCGAGGTCGTCAAGGAGAACTGGTCGTTCGGTCACGGCGTCGCGCAATACGCGAGCTGAACGCAGAACAGGAATGCCCGGACGGACGGCCGCCTGCCCGGCGGCTTGCCGTCCGCAGCTTGCGGCCGGCGTTGCCAGCACGCATAGTGCCGCCCGTGCACGAACAACAACAAACAGGGAGGCAACCATGAGGACGATCGCAGCCGCGCTGTGCGCGCTCACGCTGATCGCAACCGGTGCGCAGGCACAGACGCTCAAGGACTTCATGGCTGTTGTCATGAAGAAATGGACCGCGCCGTTCGAACCGTTCCAGCTCATCGACAACATCTACTATGTGGGCACTGACGGGATCGCGGTCTACGTCATCAAGACGTCGCAAGGGCTGATCCTGATGGACACGGCGATGCAGCAGTCGACCGGCATGATCAAGGACAACATCGCCAAGCTCGGCTTCAAGGAGGGCGACATCAAGATCATCCTCAACACCCACGCCCATCTCGACCACACCGGCGGCTTTGCCGAGATCAAGAAGGAGACCGGCGCACAACTGATCGCCGGCGAGCGCGACAAGCCGCTGCTCGAGGGCGGCTACTATCCGGGTGACGAGAGCAACGCCGATCTCGCCTTTACACCGGTGAAGGTCGACCGCACCGTCAAGGAAGGCGACAAGGTGACGCTCGGCGACGTCACGCTCACAGCGCACACCACCCCCGGCCATTCGCCGGGCTGCACCAGCTGGGAGATGACGGTCAAGGACGGTAGCCAAACGCGCAACGTGCTGTTCTTCTGCAGCGGAACGGTGGCGCTGAACCGGCTGGTCGGCCGTCCGACCTATCCCGGCATCGTCGACGACTACCGCTCGACCTTCACCAAGGTCAAGGCGATGACGGTCGACGTGCTGCTCGGGCCGCATCCGGAGGTCTACGACATGCAGGCCAAGCGGGCGCAGATGAAGGACGGCGCGCCGAACCCGTTCGTCAAGCCGGGTGAAAACGCGACCTATGTGACGGGGCTGGAGCAGGATTTCGACAAGCAGTTCGCCAAGCAGACGGCGGCGCTGCAAAAGTCGAACTAGGTATCCCAGCGAAAGGTCATACCGTCATCCTGAGGAGCCGCGAAGCGGCGTCTCGAAGGATCGACGGCCCGGTTTGTGGCCACGCATCCTTCGAGGCTCGCTCCGCTCGCACCTCAGGATGACGTGGAACAGCCGCCAATACGATTTTCAGCCGTTGCTGCGGCCACATCGTCAGGCGATCCACCGACCGGTGGATTGCTTTTCCCACGTACCTGCGAGCACGAATTCGTGGATTGAAGCCCGCGGCTCTTCTGTATATGGCAAAGCCCTGGTTAACCACTTTCCCGACGAGGACCTGTTGAGACTGCTTCTTCTGGTGTCGCTGCTCGTGCTCTCCGTTCCCGCCTGCGCACAGGACCAGCGCTTTCTCGACAGCCTGCGTCACGTCGAGCCGGCAACAAGGCTAGAGCAAGTCTGCGACTATGCCGTCATGTCCGACATCAACCGCGACACCGGGCGACAGGCCGACAGGGCAAAGTCCGACGTGATCTCCAGCCCGTCGCACCATGGCGATACGGTGATCGCAAAAGGCGGCGCGTTCCGGAGCAAAGGCCAGTGGTTCTCGTTGAGCTATACCTGCAAGGGCACTCCCGACCACCTGCATGTGACCAGCCTGCAATACAAAGTCGGTGAGGCGATTCCGACGTCGAAATGGGCGTCGCTGGGCCTTTGGCGCTAGTCTGAGCGAGCGGAACGTTTCAACAGGCGCGGCCTTCATCTCCGCGTCCGGTGCCGCCGGCGGATCGCATGCAGCCATCTCGCCGCGCAGCGCGGCCACGAGCAGGCGCGAAGGCGGCGGATATCAATTCTTTGGCTCGTTCTTGGTCAACTGTCCGGTGTGCGGGTCGATGTGCAACTCGTACGTCTTCCC
The DNA here is from genome assembly GCF_046718885.1 of Bradyrhizobium sp. UFLA01-814. Classification (NCBI taxonomy): domain Bacteria; kingdom Pseudomonadati; phylum Pseudomonadota; class Alphaproteobacteria; order Hyphomicrobiales; family Nitrobacteraceae; genus Bradyrhizobium; species Bradyrhizobium sp. UFLA01-814. The sequence continues at coordinate 13,513 of NZ_JAQOSR010000170.1, forward strand.
ATCCTTCACTGCATCGCCTTCCCAATGGCCGTCGTCAGCCTCCAGATCCGTGATGTTCGTGTAGCCCAGACTATGGAGCCGATCGACGATCTGTTGCTTGGTGAGCCAGTCCGCGCCCGGAACGTCGGCGAGCGCTGAAGTGGACAGAGCAGCAAGGAACAAAACGAGTATCGTCTTCATGCGTGCCTCCTTCGCTTGACCATCGGTTATCCGCGGCCGGAACTCGTGCCACACCTCAACGCCGACCGGCTGGTGGGGTTGCAGGGCATAGGTCAAAAGCGGAATATTCCGGCGCAGGCTCAAGACGCTCGGCACGCCTCACCTTGGAGCACGACGTCGGCCGGCGCTCGATTGGACAGCGTCCGAACCGTATCCTAGAACGATCAGACGATCCAAGACGCGCTCGTTGGACGTCAAGGCCGATCTCCGTTGCCTGCAACGAGCGTGTCGTCAACTCCCGGGGTTCAATGATGTCGTCGCGCAAACCCGCCGCCAGCAAAGGCAAGACCGTCACCGTCAAGGACGCCACATTCGGCCTGCTGCGGGCGTGGGGCATCAAGAAGGTGTTCGGCAATCCCGGCTCGACCGAGCTGCCGTTCCTGAGCGATTGGCCCGATGACATCGACTATGTGCTCGGCCTGCAGGAGGCCTCCGTCGTCGGCATGGCCGACGGCTATGCGCTGGCGACGCGCAATGCCGGCTTCGTCAATCTGCATTCAGCGGCCGGCGTCGGCAACGCGCTCGGCAACATCTACAACGCCTATCGCAACCAGACCCCGCTGGTGATCACCGCGGGCCAGCAGGCGCGCTCGATCATGCCGCTGCAGGCCTTCCTCTATGCCGAGCGGGCCTCCGAATTCCCGCGGCCTTACGTGAAATTCGCGGTCGAGCCGGCGCGCGCCGAAGACGTGCCCGCCGCGATCGCGCGCGCCTATTATGTCGCGATGCAGCCGCCCTGCGGGCCGACCTTCGTCTCGGTGCCGATCGACGACTGGGCGCACGCGACGCAGCCGCTCGACGCGCGCCAGGTCAGCCGCGAGATCGGCCCCGATCTGTCCGCGATGCAGGCGCTGGTGGCCGCGCTCGGCGAGGCCAAGCGCCCTGCCCTCGTCGTCGGCCCGGCCGTCGATCGTGCCGAGGCGGTCGGCCTCATGGTTGACGTCGCCGAGAAATCGAAAGCCGCGGTCTGGGCCAGCCCGTTCTCGGCGCGCTGCTCGTTCCCCGAGCGGCATGCGCAGTTCGCCGGCTTCCTGCATGCCGCGCCGGGCCAGCTCTCCGATGCGCTGCGCGATCACGATCTTGTCGTCGTGGTCGGCGCGCCGGTCTTCACCTTCCATGTCGAGGGCCATGCCGCGATCTTCGACGGTTCGACCACGATCTTCCAGATCACCGACGATCCGGATGCCGCCGCGATGACGCCGACCGGCCACAGCATCGTCGCGACCATGAAGCCCGCGCTGACGGCGCTGCTCGAGATGCTGCCCGAGACCAGGCGCACCGCGCCGGCCGGCCGTGTCCTTCCGCCGGCGCCCGCCGCCGGCGACCCGATCCCCGCCGAATATGCGCTGCACGCGCTCTCGGCCGCGATGGGGCCGCATGATGCGCTGGTCGAGGAGATACCGTCGCACCGCCCGCTGATGCAGAAGGCGATGCCGATGCACGGCCAGGACAGCTTCTACACCATGGCGAGCGGCGGCCTCGGCTACAGCCTGCCGGCCGCGGTCGGCATGGCGCTCGGTCGCCGCCAGGGACGCACGGTTTGCCTGATCGGCGACGGCTCGGCGATGTATTCGATCCAGGCGCTGTGGACATCGGCGCAGCGCAAGCTGCCGCTGACGGTCGTCGTGCTCAACAATTCCGGCTATGGCGCGATGCGTTCGTTCAGCCAGGTGATGCAGGTGCGCAACGTGCCGGGCCTCGATTTGCCCGGCATCGATTTCGTCAAGCTCGCCGAAGGCATGGGCTGCGACGCCGTGCGGGTGACGAAGTCAGCCGAACTCGCCGGCGCCTACCAGCGCGCCCTCTCGCATCAGGGCACCAGCCTGATCGAGGTGATGGTGGATTCCGCGGTGCCGCTGCTTTACGCGCAGAAGGCGTGAAGATCGGGCCGATCGTGCCGGACCTTCGGCACACGTAGTGAGGAGGCCACCGGCGGTAGGGTTCCCTCCCCCCTTGCGGGGGAGGGTTAGGGAGAGGGGTGCCGCACGGCACGCTCTCTCAACACGAGTCTCAACGTAACGCGGTCGAAGTTGCGAAAGCGAGACTCACTTCAACCATCTCGCCCGGGGCTTACCCCTCTCCCCAGCCCTCCCCCGCAAGGGGGGAGGGAGCCTGATGAGCGTGCTCACCTGACGAGATCGGACTCCTGCTCCCGCGCCGCGGACGGCGTCGGCACCTCGCAGCCGGTCGCGCAGCAGCGTCCGGGCTGCTTCGACACCCGCTGTCCCTGGTCGACAAGGCCGCGGCCGAGCAGATTCTCGACCAGCTCGGCCTTCTCCATGACAGGGTAGTTGCGCCAGATCTCGCGCTTCATCGCCTCCGGCGAGCCGCCGCCGTGCAACGAGATCACCGAATACCAGCCGGCCTCGTGCGAGACGGTGAGGTCCTCGATCAGCCGCGCCACCTCGGCGCGCTGATCGGCCGGGATATCGGGACGTCCGCCCATGACAGCGGCAAGCGAGGCGCGCGTTTCCGGATTGTGATCCTCGTCGGGACCCGGCAGCGCGACGATCAGCCCGCCGGAGACGTAATGCGCGACGCGGTGCATGTCGTAGATCTTGGTCGCCAGCAGCAGCTTGCCGATGTTGGAGAACACCGCATCCGGCATCACCGAGCCCGCCGGATCCTTCGTGCAGTAGACCGAGGAGGCGACTCCGCAGGCGTAGAAGCTTTCGGTGATGGTGATCAGCTCGACCATCGCCTCGCGGATATGCGCGTGCTTCTCGGCATCGAGCCCGTTGGCCTCGATCATTAGCGCGCCGGCGCCGATCAAGAGATCGCCGAAGCCGGCGCGCGCGCCGATGCAGGAGTGGCGGTGATGCGTGGCGTAGGACGTCGTCAGGAAGCCGCCCTCCTCGGTCTCGCCGGCGAGGAACACGCGGTCGTGCGGCACGAACACGTCGTCGAACATCACGACGCCGACCGACTGGCCGTATTTCGCCGAGAATTTCGCCGCGGCATCGCCAGGCCGGCCGGCCGGGCGCGCGACGATGGTGACGCCGGGCGCATCGGCCGGCACCGCGCAACAGACCGCAAAATCCTTGTCGGCAGGCACATGGGTGCGGCACGGCATGACAAGGAATTCGTGCATGTAGGGCGCGCCGGTCACAATCGCCTTGGTGCCGCGGATCACGATGCCGTCGGGGCGGCGCTCCTTGATATGGACGTAGACGTCCGGATTGGCCTGCAGGCCGGGACGCTTCGAGCGGTCGCCCTTGGCGTCGGTCATGGCGATGCCGAGCGTCAGATCCTGGTCCTGCACCTCGTGCAGATAGTTGAGGAAGCGCTGGCTGTAATCGGTGCCGTGGCGATCGTCGGTCAGCCTGGTCGCCTGATAGAGACCGTTCAGCGCATCATGGGTCAGGTAGCGCTGCGCGCAGCCCGACGTCCTGCACACCAGCCGCACCGCCTCGAGCTTGTCGAGCAGGTCCTGCGAGCTCTGATTGATGTGGAGCATGCGGTTGACGGTCTTGCCCGAGGTACCCTGCCGCGCGGTCATGATCGGCACATGCTCGGGCTGTAGCGCGAAATCATAGGTCACGCCGACGCCCGCCACGCCGGGCGCCAGCAACGGCTCGTCCGCGACGCTCGCAACGGCCGCGCCGTTGACGAACACACGCGGCTTGTAGCGGCGCAGGGATTCCCGGTAGTCCGCAGCCGTCATCAGCATGGCGCTTCTCCCTTGCTCATTTATTCTAACATCGTTAAATTATCTAACGCTGTTAGAATTGAGTCAAGAACGGATTCGCCGGACCATGCAGATGCGCGAGAGCAGGAAGGAAGCGGTCAGCCGCCACAAGCGGGAGCTGATCCTCGACGCGGCGCGCAGCGTGTTCGCGGAGGAAGGCCTCGAGGGCGCGAGCCTGCGGGCGATCGCGACGCGGGCCGGCTACACCGCGGCGGCGCTGTATTTCCATTTCGATTCCAAGGAGGCGATCTATGCCGAGGTGCTGCGGCAATCGCTGGCATCGCTCGGCGAAGCCGTCAGCGCGGCGGTCGCGACGACGCGCGGCGCCAAGCAGAAGCTGCACGCCGCAGGCATGGGCTTCTTCCGCTATTATGCGGAGCACCCGCGCGACCTCGATCTCGGCTTCTACCTGTTCCGCGGCGGCATGAAGCCGGCCGGGCTTGGCCATGACCGCGACCACGCGCTGAACGCCGCGCTGGAGGCGGCGCTGCATCCGATCGCGGAGGCCGCAGAGGCGCTCGGCGCGTCCAGGCAGAAGGCGAACACCGTGATGGTCGACTGCTTCGCGCATGCGACCGGCCTTCTGCTGCTATTGCACACCGGCCGCATCAGGATGTTCGGCGCCTCGGCGCCCGACCTGATGGACGCCTATCTGCGCGACAGGATCGCGCAACTCGCCAGGGAGTGACCCGGATTACGCTTCGCTCCATCCGGGCTACCGGTCTCACTTCCCGTGCGCTTCCCGCATCTTGGCCTGGATCTTGGCCATGCCGCCGATCCAGCGGTCGTAATTCTCGGTCTTCTTGCGCATGTAGCCGAGCACCTGCGGGTGCGGCAGGATCAGGAAGGTCTCCTGCTCGATACCCCTCAGCGCATCCTGCGCGACCTGCTCGGCGGAAAGATCGCCGTCACCGGATTGCGGGCCCTTCGGGATCGAGCGCAGCATGTTGGTGTCGACGCCCTGCGGGCAGAGGATCGAGACCTTGATGT
>NZ_JAQOSR010000171.1:0-18232 GCF_046718885.1 Bradyrhizobium sp. UFLA01-814
TCTCACCCGTGAATATAGGTTGCGATCTGCCGGAATCTTGTCAGCTTGTGCGACAAGGTCCGTCGAGATCGCACCCTGTCCCGGGAGAAGGCCATGTCGCAGCCCACGCCGATCCTGCATCATTTCGATCAATCGCCGTTCTCCGAGAAGATCCGCATCATCTTCGGATTCAAGAAGCTCGCCTGGAACTCGGTGCGGATCTCCCGGATCATGCCGCGGCCGGACCTGATGCCGATGACCGGCGGCTATCGCCGCACGCCGACGATGCAGATCGGCGCGGACATCTATTGTGACACCCAGATCATCATCCGCGAGTTGGAGCGGCGCTATCCGACGCCGACGCTGTTTCCGGCGGGTAATGCCGGCATGCCCTGGGCGCTCGGCATGTGGACCGACCGGCCGCTCTTCCAGAACACGGTCAACCTCGTGTTCGGCTTCATCGGCGACAAGGTCCCGCGGGATTTCATCGAGGATCGCGAGAAGTTGCGCGGCGGCAAGTTCGACGTCGCCGCCATGACCGCGGCGCTGCCGCAGATGCGCGACCAGTTCCGCGCCAATGTCGACTGGATCGAGGCGCAACTCGGCGACGGCCGGCCGTGGCTGTTCGGCGAGTTCGGCCTCGCAGACGTCAGCGCCTACATGAACGTGTGGTATGCGCGGCAGAGCCTCGCCACGATGGACGAGATCATGAAGTCCTTTCCGCGCGTTGCAGCATGGGAGGAGCGCATCCGCGCCATCGGCCACGGCACGCGCACCGAGATGTCGTCGGCCGACGCGCTCGAGATCGCCGCGAAGGCGCGGCCGCAGTCGCCTGTGTTCAGCGACCCCGCGGATCCGAACGGTCGCAAGCCCGGCGACGTCGTTGCCGTGATGCCGGATGACTACGGCAAGGTCCCGGTGCACGGCGAGATCGTCTCGCTGTCGGCGCAACACATCGCAATCCGCCGGTCGGATGAACGCGCCGGTGAGGTGGTGGTGCATTTCCCGCGCGCCGGCTTCCTGGTGGTCTCGGGCTGATTGCCGCGGGCCGCTCCCAAGCGGGCCTGGAAACGCTGCGTTTCGCGGCGTGACCTTGCCGGCCCCCTGAACTGGCAATAGCTCAACGGTATCTCCAACCCAAGGCTCCACAGCGCAGGCTTGCGGATAGATCCGCAGCAACCCGACCTTTCGGCCTGCGTGCGATGGGTGGCCCGTGGCGGATGCTCCGCCACGCCGACAACCGGACTGACTATGACGACCTCCGTCGAATTCGGGCTTGATACGTTTGGCGACGTCACCAACGACGCCGCCGGCGCGCCGCTGCCCCATGCCCAGGTGATCCGCAACGTCGTTGACGAAGCTGTGCTGGCCGATCAGCTCGGGATCGATTTCATCGGGCTCGGCGAGCACCACCGCGCCGATTTTGCGATCTCCTCGCCCGAGACCGTGCTGGCGGCAATCGCCGCGCGCACCGAAAACATCCGCCTCGGCTCGGCGGTGACCGTGCTGAGCTCGGACGATCCGATCCGCGTCTTCCAGCGCTTCGCCACCGTCGACGCGGTCTCGAACGGCCGCGCCGAGGTGATCCTGGGCCGCGGCTCCTTCACCGAGTCGTTCCCGCTGTTTGGCTTCGACCTCAGGCAATACAACGAGCTGTTCGAGGAGAAGCTCGATCTGTTCACCGAACTGCTCAAGCAGGAGCCGGTGACCTGGCAGGGCAAGCTGCGGCCACCGCTCAAGAGCCAGTCGGTCTATCCGCCGGTCGAGCATGGCCGGCTGAAGACCTGGATCGGCGTCGGCGGCAGTCCCGAATCGGTGGTTCGCGCGGCGCATTACGACCTGCCGCTGATGCTTGCCATCATCGGCGGCGATCCCAAGCGCTTTGCGCCCTATGTCGACCTGCACCAGCGCGCCTACCAGCAGTTCGGCCGCGAACCGAAGCCGATCGGCGTGCATTCGCCGGGCTATGTCGCCGAGACCGACGCGCAGGCACGCGAGGAGCTGTGGCCGGACTACAAGGTCATGCGCGATCGAATCGGCAAGGAGCGCGGCTGGCCGCCGATGGGCCGCGACGAGTTCGTGGCCGAGGCCGAGCACGGCTCGCTCTATGTCGGCGCGCCGGAAACCGTTGCCCGCAAGATCGCGGCGACCGTCAAGGCGCTCGGCGCGGCGCGCTTCCAGCTGAAATACTCGGCGGGGCCGCTGCCGCACGACAAGCTGATGAAGAGCATCGAGCTCTATGGCAGCAAGGTGGTGCCGATGGTGCGCGAGATGCTCGCCGCGTGACGCGCCAGAACCGGTATGACAAAGCAAAACCCCCGGCGCTTGCGCGCCGGGGGCTCTGTTAGATCGCAATCAGATCAACCGGTATTACCAGTTGCGCTGAGCGCGGAGCAGCATGGTGTAGGTGTTCTGGTCCTTCAGCTCGTAGATCGCGCCGGGCTTGCCGATCGTCGGGCTGCCGGGGAAGGCGACCGTACCGGCAAAGCTCTGGTCCAGACGGGTGTAGGTGAAGTCGGCCGAGAAGGTCAGGTTCTTCACCGGGGTCCACTGGGTCTGCGTGCCGAGCTGCGCGATGCTGTAGTCGGGGTTGCAGGACGTCAGGGCCGAACCAGCACCGAAGAAGTTGCTCAGCGAGCCGCCTACGCCGTTGCCGGCCGGACCGCAGATGTAACCCTTGGACGTGCTGTTGTAGTTAACCTGGGCCCAGGCACCGTAGATGCTGGTGTTCCAGTTCGGGTTCCAGTTGTGCACGTAGGCACCGCGGAAGCCGTAGGTCGTGATCAGCTGCTGCTGACCGCCGGTCACGAAAATCGAGTCCGGCGCGATGCCGAAGCCGATGCTCTGATAGGCGCCCGGAATGTTGGTTCCGCCGAAGATGGTGTTGCCACCAGCCGAACCGGCGAGGTCCTGGATGTTGTAGCGGGTCGCACCGTTGGTGTAGACACCCTGCAAGTTGATGGTGTCGCCAGGTCCGGTCGGGATGTTCTTGATCGACAAGGCCAACTGACCAGCCCAGCCCCACTTGTCGTCCGGATGACCGGTCAACTCGGTGCCGCCGTAGTAGGCCACGTGGTTGTTATGCGCGGCGAACGATGCCTGGAACAGACCCCAGGCCTGATCGACGCGCAGCATCGCGACGAGATCCGGAGCGATCGTGCCAGCGTAGTCGCTGATGCCGAACACGTTGGTGTTGCCGGGAACGCCGAAGTTGACGGGCGCACCGAGGTTGACCACGCCAGCCTGATAGTAAGCCGACTGATCCTGAGCCGACAGAGACAGCGACACGCCGTTGCCGAACTGCGCGGTGTAGGTGAACTGGTTCACACCGGTGATGGTGCCGCCGCCGCCGACGAGACCGTCGAAGTTGTTGCCCGGATAGTTGGCCCACGGAGCCGAGAACTGCGAGACCGCCTTACCGATGGTGAAGCCGGCGAACTGGATGAAGGCGTAGTAGACGCCGACCGTACCAGCCGCGACGTTACCGGAGCCGGCATTGTTCGGAGCCGAAACCGCGCCGATCGGCGCGTAAACGGTCGCGCCGTTGCCCTGACCGGCATAGGAGTCCGACGTCCAGGAGAACGTGGCATCGAAGAAGGTGCGGACCACGCCGTACTCGGTCGCGGTGCGCGTATCGATGTTCAGGTCTTCACGAGAACGCCAGGTGTAGCCGTTGGTGAAGCGGTTGTTCGCGCCAGCAGCACCCGAGGTGTTGCCGGTGTGATCCGAGTTCGAGTTGATGACGACGTCTGCGCGCAGGTAGCCGCCCAGCTTGATACAGGTGTCGGTGCCCGGGATGTAGTAGAATCCGGGACCATACAGGGAGCAAACCTTCACGTACTCGACCGCTTTGGCCTTGACGGGAAGATCGGCCGCCTGAGCTCCGCCGACCGCGACGAGAGCCGCCGCCGAGCCGAGGATAAGGCTCTTAACCATCTTCATGTTAAACCTCCAAGTTGCTCTATCTCAGGGAAGGTTCCGGATCCGCCGGGTAGAACACCCTCAGGTTGGTTCCCTTGTCCCTTAAATCCCCGCTTAGTCGCTTCGCGCCTTCGGACACACCCGCATGAACGCGAGGGACTTAAGCGAACCACCTAGAACGGGACGACCTCGGGATGCCCCCCTCCGTCGTAGTTCCATATGAGACAGAAGGCCCCCGATCACGCAACAAAAGACCGCTCGGTTTGGGGCGAGTTGCGGCTGTTTTCGGGCAAATGTTGCACAAATATCACGGGCATTTGACCTGCGACACTTCGGCAAGCCATTGAAATACAAAACGAATATTTCAGTTACCGTTGTCGGGCACAAGATCGGGCAACACCGCGCGGAACGGTGTGCAAAACGGGTGTCCTACGGAGAAAGAGAAAAGCGGAGCCGGCTTCGGCAGCGCTGATTCCGGTATCCGGGCACGGCATTTTGGCCCAAAACGCCGCGATTTGAACAACATAACCCGCCCCAAATACCGTCGACTCGCGCCTGGAAGGGGGCTTTCCGATGGCTCGGAGCAGGCCGAATGACGGCGGGCGGTTTGCCACGGATGTGCAGTAACGATGCTACATGTCACTGGGATGTCAGCGCGCAGAATCGGTCGATTTGTTCTCCGCAGCCCCGGCGCGCTGAAATATCTCTGCTGTGCGCGGCGCATCCGCAAGGCTCGCCTGCGACGGAGCCGCGTCGCGCTCACTCGTCCAGAATGTCCAGGAGATCCTCGATCCGCTCGAAAGGCGGCTCGTGTATGTTGTCCGAATAGAACACGCGATCGCCGTCGCGCTCGAGCGATCGTGCCCTGGATTTCGGCAGCCTCCCCGGAAGGAACGTCGCCGCGACGGCCTCCGGGCCGACATCGAGCCTCACGATGCCTCGCCGCTTGCAATCGATCCTGAGCCTCGCCGCGGCGAAGAAATCGCTGGCCGCCGAGGGCAGCCTGCCGAAGCGGCGCGAGGTCTCTTCCTCGAGATCTTCCAGATCGTCTTCGCTCCGGCACCTCGCGGTACGGCCATAGATTTCAAGCCGCACGGATTCCGATTGCACATAGCTCCTGGGCAGCAAATCCGCGAGCGGAAGGTTGAGATCGGGCACCCACAGATCGGCGGACCGGTCGTTGGTCTTCTCCGAGGCCTGCTTGAGAAGGTGGCTGTAGAGCACCGGACCGAACACCTGCACGTGGCCGGATTGCCGCTCCGAAAGCAGATCCCCGGCGCCTCTGAGGTCGAGATCCCGCTCGCTGATCGCGAACCCGGCGCCCGGTCTGCTGAACTCCTCCAGAACGGCCAAACGCCTGCCGGATTGTTCCGAACTGGATTCGGTCAGCATGTATGCGAAGGCGCGTGTCCCGCCGCGTCCCACCCGGCCTCTCAATTGATGGAGCTGTGCCAGACCGAACTTTTCCGGCCAGCAGACCACGATGGTGTTCGCCCTGGGGATGTCGAGACCGCTTTCGACGATGTTGGTCGCCAGCAGAACGTCCGCCTCACCTTCGACGAAACTCATCATTCGATCGTCCAGTTCGTCGGCGGGCAGCTTGCCGTGCAGGCAGACGATGCGGAGCTCCGGGGCCATCGACTGCACGCGCGCCAGCATCGGATCCAGATCCTGGATGCGCGGACAGATCAGGAAGCTTTGCCCGTGACGTCGCTGCTCGCGCAGCAATGCGGCGGCAATGGCGGCGTCCGAGAGCGGAGCGATCCTGGTCGCGACCGGAAGCCGATGAACGGGCGGGGATGCGATCACGCTAAGCTCCCTGAATCCCGCAAGGCCCGCCGCAAGTGTGCGCGGGATCGGCGTGGCACTCATCCACAGCGTATGGGCGCCCTTCGCCAGGCCTGAAAGCTTCGCCTTCTCCGCCGCGCCGAAGTGCTGTTCTTCGTCGACAATGACCAGGCTCAGCTTGGCGAACCTCACGTCCTTCGATGCGATCGCCTGCGTGCCGACCACGACCTTCATCTTGCCGCTTCGCAGGCCCTCCTTGGTCTCCTTCATCTCCGGAGCCGACGTCGCCCGCGACAGGCTTCCCACTTCGATGCCAAGCGGAGCAAACCGTTTGTGGAAGGTTGCGACGTGCTGCCTTGCCAGAACAGTCGTCGGCACAACGACGGCAACCTGCTTGCCCGACAGCGCAACGGCCGCCGCCGCGCGCAAGGCCACCTCGGTCTTGCCAAATCCGACGTCGCCGCAGACGACCCGATCCATCGGATGACCGGACGCCAGATCATCCAGGACGTCGCGAATTGCCTTCGCCTGGTCGACGGTCGTGAAATAGGGAAAGCGCGCGACGAACCGTTCATATGCGGGACCGGGAGCGACCAGCTTGGGAGCGCGCCGGCGGCGCCGTTGCGCGATGTGTTTGGCAAGCGCCTTGGCGGCAGTTTGAATTTCCTGCTCCGCCTTGGTACGGCGCGTCCACCACGTACTGCCATCGGCCCTGTCCAATGCCAGCTTGCCGAGCTCCGCGGCATACGGCCAGATCAGCGCAAGATCCGCCGGCGGAACGAGGACGGCATCATCCCCGGCAAAGGCCAGCCTGATCATCTCGCGCGATGATCCCTTCCCCATATCGAGGGTCTGCAAGCCATCGAGCACGGCCAGCCCGCGCTGCAGATGCACGACGACCGCGTCGCGCTCCGGCACGTCAGGATGATCGAAAGCCGAACTCCAGGCTCTCGCCATCGGCTGCGGATGATGCGCCCTGCTGCCGAGCACGTCGGTCGCCGTCACGACGACGAGCGGCTTGCGCCCTGAGCCGATGAAGCCGGTGTCGAAGTCGGCCAACAGCGCGCCTTCGCCGCCCCGCCCTTTCGCCGCCTCGTTCCAGTCGGCGAAGCGCTCCGCCTTGATCCCGCTCATTCGCTCCATCGCGCGCAGATCGTCCTCGACCGCCGCGACAAAGAGCAGCCGAGATCCGCTGCGCTCCGTGTCGGCGACAAATGCGCGAAGAGCTTTCCGCGACGAGGCGACCTTCGAGAAGTCAGGCGTGGCGATGAAAGCCGCCTTTCGAGGCAGCGAGCTCATCCGCTTGGTCAGCCGTTTCCAGTCAGCGGGCCCCAGATACTCGCGCTCCGCCTCCCTGCGGCCGGCCGCCTCCTTGATCGTGCTCAGCCAGCTATCGGCGTGGCCCGAAACGCCTGCATCCGCGATCCAGTGCGCGCGCTGGCAATAATCCGGCAGCGCCGCCCGCTGTACCCGCTTGCCTCCCAATGCGATCCGTTCGGACATCGGGTCGATATGCAGTTCCTCCGCGTCGAACACGACGTCGTGCTCGTCCGGATCGACACCTGCGATTCTGCGGATCACGCCACCGGAATGCTCAATTCTGAACGGCCCCAGCGCGCCCGCGGGAAATACCTCGAACGTCATTCCGTGGAACAGAGCGCTGCCGGGATAATCCGCCTCTTCGTCGAGATCGTATCCCAAAGCTTCCAGACGATCCTTGAGTTCCTGCTCGGAATAGCCCGCCCCCACCTTCAGGCTGATGCTGAGGCGCGCCGAGCTGGCGGGCAACGGCAACCGCTCCATGATCGCCTCCGCCGTCGATACCAGGAACACCGGCTTCTTGTTCCTGGCGAGACGCCTCAACACCGAACTGCGCCTGCCGGCGATCTCTCGTGACGGCTCCAGCCCGTCAAAGGGCAAGGTATTCAGCCGCGGGAACACCAGCACCTCGAGCGAGGGATCGAGCGAATGCAGCACGCTGCCGAGGCGCTCGGCCCTGTTCTCGCTTTCCGCAAGGAAAACGATGCCGTCCCGCCCGGACTTCTTCCATTGCTCGAGAAGATGGAGCGCCAGCATGCCAAGCGGTGAGGAAGACGAGATCCCGGAACGCGCCGATCCCTTGCTTTTCTTCTTCGCGCCAGCAGCAGCGCGGGCCTTCTTGGTATTCGCCACGTCAGATCCGTCGTTATGTCGAGAGCATGATCGCCCGTTGACCTGCATCCCGGGCCGACTCGGGGTTTGCCGCCCAACGGCATGGAAACGAAAGCGGCACGGATTTCCAGCAAAATTCCGTTGCTGCGGGCGAATTGATACCGAATTCTCGAGTCGACTTAGCAGGGAAACGACTGTCTGCGACCAGGAACTTCTCTGCAAATAACAGCGATAGGCGTTAGCCGCTTTCCGCGCAGTCAGGCGCGAGGTTTCCTGCTCCCTGATTGAATGTCGCCGGCAGCAGCAGAACGGCTCCGGGGGCGCTCCGCCGATCGTCGCGGCCTTGTCACCCGTTCCGTACGAGGCAGAGCAGCCGTGCATAGGTCAGCGCAAAGCCGAGAAACGCGAGCGTCCAGGCTGCCCCCGCCAGCGGGAGCAAGACGTCTGCATGCGAGGGCTCGAGTGAGGCACAGACGCGCGCGAGTGCCGCCGTCACGACGGCGAGATAGAGCGCTTGGGTGGTGCGCGAGGCCTCTAGCGGCTGACCTGTATGTCCAAGTGACGCACGCGTCATTACCGCAACCGTCATCGTCCCGATCGCGCCTCCGGTCCAAGCGTGCACGCCGGCTCCGGAGGCTACGATGCCGAGCGCGGTGAGCGCCGCGAGGAAGAATCCGGCTGGTATAAAGGCGTATGCGAGATGCAGAATCAGCACCAAGCGATCCGAAAGTGTCCGTTCGCCGGCCCATCGCGCGAGACGGATCAGATGCAGCGCGCCGGCCCAACCAAGCACGGACGCAACAATGCGGCCCGACGGCGCCACAACCCAAATGGCAAGCGCCGCGGCACCGGTCATGACGGCGACGGCATCGAAGCGACTGAATGTGGCCGGCATGCGCCCGTTCCCACGGCTGGCGAGCCAGTTGCCCGTGAAACTCGGGACGATGCGGCCGCCGATGACGCTGATCAGCGTTACGACGACGGCAATTCCTGCGCGGGCCGAGTACGCCGCGATCCCTTCCAAGTGCGCCTCCACATGAAAAGCAATGTTGGCGGCCGCGAGCACAATGACGATGGCCACGACCATCAGATTGCTCCACTTGCGGCCGGCCACGATCTCGCGCGTTGCGGCGAAGGCGAGCAGCAACAAGAACAGCCCATCCACCGCCACCGCCGCGCGCCATCCGATAGTTGCAGAAAAGCTCACGGTAAGGCGACCCGCCAGCCATGTTGAGAACAGGACCGCCAGTCTGGGCCCCCGGATAGGCGGTCGTCCCGTCCAGTTTGGCACCGCGGTCAGCAGAAAACCGGCGATCACCGCAGCGACGTAGCCGAACAGCATTTCATGCACGTGCCAGTCGAGCGGCGCGAAGACCGTCGGCGGCGAGACGTCGCCGGCAAACACCGCAAGCCACAGCGGGATCATGACACCGGCTTGGATCGCGCCAAACAGGAAGAACGGCCTGAAGCCGTAGGAGAACAGTGTCAGGCCTCGATACGCAGTCACTGTTGTTATCGTTCCCATCAGCTGTCCTGCCGTCCTGCAAGGGAGCCCCGACGCCCTTCCCTGTCGTGGCGCAATGACGGGCGCAATTGAGATCGAGCTCCTGACCGAGCGCCTCTGCCAGACGAATAGTCGATAGTTCGCTTAGCGCGATTGGCGTAGACTGTCGCATCGGTCCGCGCCTTCGTCAGATAGGTCACATTGATCTCGCCCGGCAGGAGAAGTGCGGCTCTATCGCCTCGTTTCCAGGCCGCGCGTGCGGGCTGATCGAGGCGGGGATAATCTGACGCAGTCAACGCAACCTTCGGAAGAGCCAGCACGGCAACGTCCTTGCGCGAGATCGTCGACTTCGAAAGTGAAGCCGCCATCCGAATTGCGACGAAAGCGCACACACTGACTTAAAGCGATAGATCGCTTCATGCTCTGTTCGCATTACGCCAAAGGTGGTGCGGTCAACGCAAGCGAATTGAATTGACATTTTCCTGCAAAGATCTTGCTATCATTGCATGGATATCGAGCTCGCCAGAACATTTGTCGAGATCGTCTCGACCGGAAGCTTCATCAAGGCAGCCGAACGCCTGAATGTCGCACAGACCACGGTCAGCGCACGCATCCGCCTCCTCGAACAGCATCTCGGGCGGCCTCTGTTCGTTCGAAACAAGACCGGTGCGAGTCTCACTCCCGCTGGTGAGCAATTCTTGCGTTTCGCTCCTAATTTCGTGCAATTGTGGCAGCGTGCAAAACAGCAAGTGGCGGTACCCGACGGCCACAGCGCCGTGTTGACGGTCGGGAGCGAAGTCAGCTTGTGGCAACCGCTTTTGGTCGATTGGGTCCGGATGATGCGGCGCTCCCATCCCGACATCGCGCTTCGCGTTCATGTCGACGTTCCCCAGGATTTGGCCTCGCACGTCGCGGAAGGACTGGTGGATATCGCCATCATGTACGCTCCGCATCATCGACCTGGAGTCGGCGTCGATCTGCTGATGGAGGAAGAACTCGTACTCGTGACGACCGATCCTGAGAAACATCGCAACGGCGATCTCCGGTATGTCCATGTTGAATGGGGGTCGGAGTTCTCCCTTCATCATGCAATGAGCTTTCCGGACACGGTCCCGAGCCTGCTGACCAATCTCGGCCCGTTTGCCCTGTCCTACACCCTGTTGGAAGGAGGTTCCGGATATTTTCGAATGCACGCCATTCAACCCTATTTGCTGACCGGAGACCTTCATCTGGTGCCGGGAGCACCGCGGTTCTCCTTCCCGGTCTATGCAACGTACTCCACGAACGTTGATGCCGCCGCGCTGAAGGTGGCGCTTGCCGCTCTGCGTGCCGCGACGGTCGCGAAGAAATAGGAGCCGCGAAAGATGCGGTCGCGTTTTGCGATCGCGCCGACACCGTTCCGGATAGCGTCGTGCTGAATTCGGTCGTCAGACTCGGATCCGAAGTGACGTTCGTCGACCATGCAAATCCACTTGCTTGGCGCGGCCGTCTCGAATGCAGCAGCAAGCCCGACGGCAACGGCGATGAGAACGGATGTCAAGGTTGGAGCGGCAAGCATCCAGCTGTCGCCCTTAGAGCTTGCCGCCGGCAGGCCGCGTCACCATCAATGACCGTGCGCATGGGGATCGAGGCTGCCGTTCGCGGCCGCGGGATCGATCGTATCGAGAAATTCGACTTGTTTGCGGTGAAGCAGCAGCAAATACATCAGCTTCGCGTTCAGCCTTGAATCGAAAATGTTCACGACGGCATCCTCGATCATGTCCGCCAACCCGGCCTGATGGGCGCGGGCGAATGCGACAGCATTCCGGACGATACCCCCCGATCGGAAGCAGCGGCTGCCCTGCGCCGGCGAACCATGTGCGCGCCACCTTTCCTGATCATTTCCTTCTTGAGCAGAACGCAAATCGCGGCTTGCGCAAGTTCGGACTCGAACATCAGGTCAGCGAGATGCTGCTTGATGGAGCGGCCCACGCACGCAAAGGCTCCAATGCCGGCACGCTCGCCTTCGAGCAGGCTTTCAAGAAAGCGCAGCACTTCTCCCCTGGACCAATAACCGATGTAGGCGGGGTCGCCATCGCTCAATCCATAAGTCGATGATGCGAGTTTGCCGCCGCCATTGCTTACGCCATCCTGCAACGAGGTTTTGTTCATGATGTCGTTCCCTCAAACGCGGATTTGGCCGTCAAGACTGCGCGATCGACCGCGCGTCTCGGCCACCCTGACTTGGCGACCTTTGCGCGCTGTTTGCAAACGAGAAGATTTGTCGGTTTTCAGCAATGACGTTGATACGTGAGACGCCCGACGGAGTGCTCTTGCTGTCAGGTGGCTCAGCTATCAATAATGTTGCCGTCAAATGACGAGACTTTTCATTTGTCGCCGTCAGCCCCGGGAATATGTTGATGCCGACCTACGGTTTTCGCCGCTCATCATATTCGGCATGACGGCAGGAGGCCGCTCGCTAAGAGGGAGATCGTACGTGTACCAGAGAATTCTATTGGCTTTTGACGGCTCGGCAGATGGCCGCGAAGCGCTCGCTCAGGCCCAAGGCCTGGCGTTGTCATGCGGCGCCACCGTTCATCTCCTCGCGATCGTCGACCGAACCGAAAGCATGCCGATCGGCGAGGCGATGTCGTTCGTCGTTTCCGATGCCCAGCGGCTTGCCGTCCAAGCAGTGATCGATGAAGGCGTGCGACGCCTGCATCACGCCGGCTGCTCAACGATGGGGGCCATGAAGTACGGCAGGCCATCCGAACAGATCGTTCTGGCCGCCAGGGACATGAACGCCGATTTGATCGTGATCGGTCATCGCGATCAGGGAACGCTTGCGCGCTGGTTGAACGGCTCCGTTGGCGAAACCATCTTGCATAAGCCGCCCTGCAGCGTGCTCGTCGCCGTGAAGCCCGAGAACCGCGCGGACAACGTCAGCCCTCTTGAGAGACTGAAGACGAAAGAGACGCAGAAGACTTCGTGATCAAATCGTTTTCTGGTGCCTCGCAAACGAAGAACGGTTTTGCTGCTGTGATATCCGCTGGCAACCGGCAACGCACCAATCGATAGACGCGCCCTCGGACAACCCACCGGTTCTCGCAGAAGATTTGAAGCGGCCGCGGACCGCCACCGAAAGCCGGATCGTCCATCGCGGACCGTGGCGCTGCATGGCCGAAGGAGGTGAAGGCCGTTCGCAACGTGTACCTCTCCGGCTTCGATTTGAACACAAGGGAGGATCAGATGGAGATCGCCAAAGCCTCCGTGTTGTCGCCCAAATATGACGCGTTTCTGTTTGCAGTGATCTGCGAAGACGACAACGGAACGCAGATCAGCGTCCTTTCCGCGTTGACGCGAATGGATGTCGATCCCTGGGAGGAAGCGGCCTGTCTTGACAGAATGGCCGGGACTCGTGCACGGAAGCGCTTCGTCGCGGTGCTCGACAAAATCTCCGGACAGAACTGGAACGGCCCCCAAAAGGAGGAGCTGGCGTCGAGGTTGATCGGACTGCTGCCGTCCTTCAAGGGAAACACGAATTCCGTGCCGGCTTCGGAGATCAGCCTTCGTCTGCTCTTTTGCCTCGTTATTTGGTGGGGTTTCCTGCTCGCAACCGCCGCCTCGACCTATTACAACCACAGGGCGGATGGCGTCTCCGCGAGCTACGCCATCAGAACAGATCCCGTGCGGAACAGCAGTGACGCGAGGATCGCCAAGGACTGACGTTTGCGAGCCACATCGATCGAACCCGGCAGTGGGCGGCCGTATCCTTAGAGTGTTGGCTGAGGCTTCCCCCTATCCCGGCGCAGCGACTGGCGACCCTCGACTCTCGGCTCATTCACCCAGTCTACCGGATCGCAGCAATCACGCGGCCTTCATAGCAATTTTTGTGGTCCGTATGGGCGATTAAATTCGTTTGTTTGTCCGGACGAGGGGAGCGAGGCTTCTGCCAACCAGGAGGTCGCTATGCCAGAGGATGGCAACGGTTCGGAAGTTATCGCGCTATTGTGGGGACTTTGGGTCTACGGACTATTCACCTTCTGGTTTGAGCATTTTTCATCGCTTGCGAAGGCTAGAGCCGCACAAAGATCGGGCCAAACGAATTCGCCTTCCTGTGCGTTGGCCCCGAGCGCTCCAGCACGTTGCACAGATATCGAAGCGCTGGCATGCCGTATCCTCGAGCGTTGCGGCGGACTCGCCCTGAAGGAGTTCCTCGACGAAAGGGTTGCAGCCTACGAGGCCATCGTTGCGGCATTCGACGCCGGCGACCAGGTGGCGCTTCTCAGACACGTTTCCCCTGAGGTCTATGCCGCATTTTCGGACGCGATCGCGGTAAGAGAGGATCGGCTCGAGAAGACGGACACCGTGTTTGCTCTGGTCACGCCTCCTGAGATCGTTGCCGCGCGCATCGACGACGCCCATGCCGAGGTCTCCATCCGCTTCATCGCCGACTCCTACAAGCTTTCGGAAGGCGACCAAAGGAGGCGCGAAGGGCGGCACCGGGTCGACGTCTGGACGTTCGGTTGCGTCCTGCCAAACAGCAGATGGAGCCTGATCGCGACGGAGGCCGGAAAATGACCCGGAACCGCGGATATTTCGACCGACACGATGACGAGCACAACACTCCTCACGAATATGCATCACCCCCCTGTTACATGCACGAGGTCGATTCCGCCTACTTCGGATCGTTGCCCGCTTTCTCTCCGACGCCGGACATCCGCCCGGAAGGCAGCGTTCCGACGGACGCAAGGGCCTCATGGACGACATTGCTAGGCAACGCGCTTTCTCGGTCGATGAGCCGGATCACCAGTCTAACTGGCTCGAAAGACCGGGATTAGACCCGCTCGTCTGATCTTGAAACTCAAGGAAGATCGAAATGTCAGTTTCCCCGGATGTCTCTTCCCACGGGCATGTGCATGACCTGCCAACGGGCTGGCGTAGGTACGTCTATTCGACCAATCACAAGGACATCGGCACGATGTATTTCGTGTTCGCGATCGGCGCGGGATTGATCGGCGGAATTTTCTCGGTGGTGATCCGGGCTGAACTGCAGGAGCCTGCCCTGCAGGTCTTCAGCAACCCCCACGCCTACAACGTCTTCGTAACTGGCCACGGCCTGATCATGATCTTCTTCACCCTGATGCCCGCCATGATGGGTGGTTTTGGCAATTGGATCGTGCCGTTGATGATCGGCGCGCCCGATATGGCCTTCCCGCGCATGAACAACGTGTCCTTTTGGCTTCTGCCGGCGTCGTTCGCGTTGCTCGTCATTTCGATGTTCGTCGGAGGAGAGCCCGGCTCGGCGGGAGCCGGCACGGGTTGGACGCTTTACGCGCCGCTGTCGACCGCAGGCCACCCAGGTCCGGCCGTCGATTTCGTTATCCTATCGCTGCATTTGGCTGGTGCGTCCTCGATCCTCGGCGCCATCAACTTCATCACCACCATCTTCAACATGCGCGCTCCGGGAATGACCTTGCACAAGATGCCACTGTTCGTGTGGTCCGTACTCGTGACGGCATTTCTGTTGTTGCCGTCGCTGCCCGTGCTCGCCGGCGGAATCACGATGCTGCTGACGGATCGGAACTTCGGGACGACGTTCTTCGCGCCGGAGGGCGGCGGCGATCCCGTACTGTATCAACATCTCTTCTGGTTCTTCGGCCATCCGGAAGTCTACATCATGATCCTGCCCGGCTTCGGCATGATCAGCCAGATCGTCTCGACCTTCAGCCGAAAGCCCGTGTTCGGCTATCTCGGAATGGCTTATGCGATCGTGGCCATCGGCTTCATCGGCTTCGTCGTCTGGGCGCATCATATGTACACCGTAGGCATGTCCAGCAGCGCTCAAGCCTACTTTGCACTCGCCAGCATGGTGATCGCTGTACCCACCGGCATAAAAATCTTCTCGTGGATCGCCACGATGTGGGGTGGCTCGATCGAGTTCAAGTCGCCGATGCTGTGGGCGATCGGCTTCATCTTCGTCTTCACGATCGGCGGCGTGACCGGCGTGGTCCTGGCCAATCCGGGCATCGACCGATCGCTCCAGGACACCTATTACGTCGTGGCGCACTTCCATTACGTGCTGTCGCTCGGCGCGGTGTTCTCGATTTTCGCGGGCTGGTACTACTGGTTTCCAAAATTCACCGGCTACATGTATTCTGAAACTTTCGCAAAGTTGCACTTCTGGCTGACGTTCATCGGCGTCAATCTCGCCTTCTTCCCGATGCATTTTCTCGGGCTGTCGGGAATGCCGCGACGGATCGTCGACTATCCCGACGCTTTCGCGGGCATGAACCTGATTTCCTCGATCGGAGCATACATCTCTGCGGCTGGGCTCGTCGTTTTCCTTGTGGGCACCGTTCACGCCTTCGTCCGCAAGTCACGGGCGGCCGGCAACCCATGGGGTCGTGGAGCGACCACGCTGGAATGGACGCTGTCGTCACCCCCACGATTCCATGAGTTCGAGGTGCTGCCTCGAATTCAGTGAGCTACGGCAGCGATCGTGGCGATCGAAAGGGTCGGTCCCCTCGTTGCACTCGTACTCCAGCTCTTATCGCAGCGAGGGTCGCCTTCGCCCCGCAAAACCCCACTTCCGCCGCGTTCGATCCCACACGAGGAAGGGCGACGTCTTAGGGGCTCGCACAGTAGTCCCGTGCATGGGCCTGCCAAAGGAGTTTCGCCTTGGACGCCTGCCGGCGTGGCGGCATGGCTAAGCTCGAGGCGGCGGAACTGATGGAGGGTCAGAGGGCCGCACCTTATCGGCCCGCCGGACCCGGGAGAGCAATGCCGGGTCATTCAAGCGGACCGAGGCCCAGCGATTGTCCGAGGCTCGGAAGCGCCAGACGCAGCTGGCGAACCAAACAGCAACAGACCTTCAGAATGCGGCGGCGACGGCGTTCAGAATAAAGAACAGACCATCAAAACCTCCTGATAAATCAATGCGATAGAAATGGCTGGGGCGGGAGGGATCGAACCTCCGAATGGCGGAATCAAAATCAGTTTGATTATTCAACGATTTCAAGGCGCATTTGGAAAATGTATCACGAACGCGCTCCAGTAAATTCAATAGCTTGGCAGTCGTTTCCAAATGAAGAAGCCCGTCCGCGTGCAGCGCGGCCCCCGATGCGACCGCGCGGCAAGCTTAGGACGCGCAGACTGGCAAGTGAACTTCCGAAACAACCAATGAGTAGGTGAGATTGACGGCGCATAGCCAAATCGCACTGCCGTCGTACTAGGTGATGGAGCGTCGAGGGAAAGTCCGTGCTCCGCTACGAAGGATCCCAACGTTTGCACATCCCTCGGGACGGCAGATTGCAAGCTGTCGGTTGTTCGAGATCGCTAGCGCCTTTCAGCACCTCACCTTCCAGCTGCTTCATCAAACGAAGCGCCACATAAAGAAAGTTGCCCGTCCCGCACACCGGATCGAGCACCCAAACGCTAGACAAGCGTTTCAGAAAATCTCCAACTTCCTAATTGCGTTCGACTTTGATCCAGATCGCAGTGCTCTTTCGGCGGATGCTTGCGCCGGCAATCTAGCCCTCGGTCAACGGCTCCAAGGGACCCGCACAGATCGAGAAAGATGGCCACTTTGCTGAGAAGCTGACCAAAGAACAAGCTGAGATCGTAGCGAAGGAGCTGAGGAACCGAATTCGCGCGGCGGAGGTTGGGGCCGGCCGGCAGCATTCGCAATGCGTCAAGGCCGCCCTAAACGCACGGTGAAATGATCGTCCAGAAGAGACCGTTGTTCATCATCAAACTTTTAAATCCTGACGCATTCTCGGGACTCGTCCTCTTGGGACCATGGCTTAGCGGACAAAACTCTCTCCAACATCAATCCAACACCATCGTGCGTTGCAGAGGTTTGCACGGGGTGAAATAACCCACGTTAATCCCCGTGATAATGCTGCCACTGTTTCCCGGCGGCGCGCCGCGGCGCTCCGGTTAGCGCTTGTCTCCTCATCGGATTCGGAGTGCGATCGAACTGACCACTCTCGTAACGAGGGACTGGTCATCGCGGCCTCAGCAATTGCCCTAGGACCTCCAAGGTTTGCTGAGGCCGCCTCGTTTGGATTCGCAAATCCAGCACTAGGTACGTATCGTGCTGGCATGCCCAAATTCGAGTTCCGCCTGCAGACCGTGGGAAAGGTGCCCGGCCGGCCCGGAGTGATTCCACGAGATCACGTACGACGGCTATCGCCTGCGCCTCGAGCCTGCTGTCCTAGTCAGTTCGCCCTTCGGACCGCAGGCGACCACGAACCGTCGATAAGATCCGAGCGCAGGCAAACGCCGCAGGTGTCAGGGCTACTTTGCGTCTTGTGCGCTACGAGATGGATGGTCCGCGCGGCGTAATTCGGGAAAATCCGCTGGAGAGAAAAGTCTGAGGCTGCGCGGACAAAGAAGCGGCCCCAGCGACCGTGGAAGCTGGGGCCAAGTTTTTAGCTGGGCGTCTAGGTGCCGGTAGCGGTGCGGCACCGAACAAGGCGACCAATGCCAGTGGATGCGCTTCGTTCCTATGGAAAAAAGGCCCTGACGCATCCGGCGCTGCACCGACTGACGCGCTGTCCTGAACGGCGCAAAGGCCGATTATCCGCTGTGCATTTTTTTTGCTTGGACGTTCTTGACACCGCCAAATCGCGTTCTAATTCCATCTCCGCGCACGTCATCCATTAAGGGTGCCGGCGCCCTGGAACGCCAAACGGGTCCAGGCAAACGGGCACCGGTCGTGTCCGGTGCTTCTCATACCCATCTTGCTCTCTGGAGGATTTGGCTATGCGCACATATGACTTCTCTCCCCTGTTCCGGTCGACAATTGGATTCGATCGCCTCTTCGACCTGGCCGAAACGGCCCAGCGAGCCACCGAAGACAACTACCCGCCCTACAATATCGAACGACTTTCGGATGACCGCTAT
>NZ_JAQOSR010000172.1:0-17979 GCF_046718885.1 Bradyrhizobium sp. UFLA01-814
CCATGGTCGTCGGCAGCGTCAGATGTGTATAAGAGACAGGGTGGAGGCGGCGGTGCCGGTGGCGGCGGCGGCAACTCTCCCGCTGCGACCAGTGGTCAAGGTGCATCCAGCAGCCCCGGTGCGGCAAACCCGGGCGCGACGATGAACGATCCGAAGTCGAAGGAAGGCCGTGGTCGCGGCAGCGCCATGAAGCATGAGACGATGCCGAAGGACCACATGAAGAAATAGACCGCAGCCGAACTGATGGTCGTTCGCCCGCACTCCTCAACGACCAATGGGCCGCCGGGCGTGAAATCCCGGCGGCCCATCCCGCTAATGGATCATGAGGGCTGCGGCGATGCCGAACGCTGTGAGCGTTGCAACCGCCAAACTCATCAGGGTTATCGCTACAGGCCTGGGCATGAATATTAAACCCGCTGACACGGTAAAAGGTTGCCGGTTGCCGACATTGCCGCGTTCCGCGAAGACGACAACGCACCCCGTCGCGGCCCCGCGGGCAAGGATCCGGATTCCCGGCGGTCAGTGCACGAAAGCCAGCATCAGCGCAAAGGTGACCAGCGCGTAAGTGCTGGTGACGGTGATGCCCAAGTACAGACGCTCCATTGCGGCCTCCTGACCTCAAGGCGCC
This sequence comes from Bradyrhizobium sp. UFLA01-814, assembly GCF_046718885.1. Classification (NCBI taxonomy): domain Bacteria; kingdom Pseudomonadati; phylum Pseudomonadota; class Alphaproteobacteria; order Hyphomicrobiales; family Nitrobacteraceae; genus Bradyrhizobium; species Bradyrhizobium sp. UFLA01-814. The sequence goes on from NZ_JAQOSR010000172.1 coordinate 629, forward strand.
GCCCCCGCGCTATCAACCTAGCGCCCGCTCCGGCGCCGAGCAGTTGGAATTCCGGGTCATGGTAGATCTACGGGACCGTCCATCCGGGCTAGCCCCTGTAAGCTGCCGGCGCCAACCCTGTGGGCTTTGCGTCCGACCGAAGAAGTAACCCTCTCTTGCCAGTTGCCGGCCTGTTGGGCTGATCACCGTGCAGAACGTGAAGGTGGAGGACGGCGGCAACGCCTTTGTCGGCAACGTCACGCAGGATGTGAACGTGATCGTTTCGGACCAGAGCCCGGCAGCCGCGGCGCGGGCAATGAGGCCCGCGGGCGCCAGGCGGCGGCATGATGCCGCCGATGTCAGGCGGGACGCACAGGCATGAGCGATCACGTCATGAATACCGGCCCGATGCCGACGAGCCCGCGCTGTGGCGCCAGGACCCGGTGCGGCGGTTCGTGCCGCGCGCCGGCCGTGCACGGCAAGACGCGCTGCCGCATGCACGGCGGCGCCGAGGGATCCGGCGCGCCAAGGGCAAACCGGAACGCGCGCAGCACGGTCTGTTCACTCGGCATGCGATCGAAGAGCGACGGCAGATTCGGGATGTGTTGGGGGAAGTGCAGAGGCTGCTGGAGAGGATGAAGTGATTGGATGCAGTGATGGCGGAATAGTTGTATGTACAAAATTGGAAGGCTATCCAAGCGTGATCCACCCCGCCATTGATAAAATCTATGCCTCGGACGCAACGGAGTCCGTCACGCAACGTGCAGGGCGGCTGGTACAAGGTTCACGACATACTCGATGAGTACATCCAGCGCCGGTCTGTTGTGCTTCAAGAGCCATCGCGTCAGCTGTGCAGAATGCAGTGTTTTTCTATAGATTTCCGTCGCCTCGGAAACATCTGGGAATAGCCTCTCCAGCAGCTTTGCACCATCCACCTTGCAGTACCAACCGTGAGAAAACACCGTCTCGTCCGTTGCTGAAAATTCCTCGTCATTCCCATGCTTCAATAGCCATCCAGAAACTTTCTCTGCGGTTATCGGCATCTCTTTAAAGAATGGCTGCTCATTCAGCAGTGAAGATATGGCAACGCCATCGAGAAGATAGCTTTCATAAGTTCGGCGTGGCAGAAAATGCAGAACATCGCCAAAAGCGGTCTTGAGCACCTTGCTGTCCTCCAATTGAGCGCGCTTATCTCCGTCCAAACTTAGAGCAACAGTTCTGGGGAGAATTGCGTGGGAAGCGCTCAGGCTCCGATAGATATCTGCAATTGCATCGGCTTGATCTCCTTCTAGATCTCCTGTGGCGCGAAGAGCCGCCATCGTCAGATTGGCCGCCGTAGCGACCTCGCCCGCTTCCAAGAGCAAGGGAAAGCATTCTACCTGGTAGGCCCTTCCACCCATACTATAAAATCGGCACCAAACACATCCGACAGCCTCGATCCCAGCGCGTGGAGAATGTCTCTCGTGCTGTTCAAGTCGCTTCCGTTTACCTGTTTAACAGTCGTCGCCTCGTCCTCGAAACCAAGAGCAATCAAACGCGCCGGGTCAACCGCCACGATGACTTCTGGAGAGTGCGTCGAGATGATGTACTGATTTTTCTGATCTTCCCGCAAAATGGTCATGAGCGCTTTGGCAGCGCCCGGATGGAGGAAGCTTGTAGGCTCGTCAATTACAATGACGTTTCCACTTAATTGCGTAACCACATAGAGAATGGAGAGGACCTGCCCAACTCCAGTGCCGCACTGAGACAAAGGGACAGTGAGATCGTCTCTGCCGCTCGTCTCGTCAACCTGCCAAACTCGAACTTCAATTTCGTTGCCACCTGCACCGGTGATACTAATCCACTTGATCAGCGGCAGCACGCGACGAACTTGATCGACGTAGTTACGATAAGCGGTCGGATAAGGTTGTAACGTTGCAAGCACCTCCGCCAAGTTTGACGCATCTTGCGCAAGCTGCCTTCGATCTCCAAAGGGATACCTCGGATTTGGGCTACGTTGCGCATTGAATAAGTAAAGCTTTTGCCTGAGAAGCGGCGCTAAAGTGGTTGCAATATTGTCATTCTCACCTTGCCCAAGGCCATCGACACGGAAGCTGGCATGATCCGCGCCCCTGACAAGACGTATGAAGTGTCCGCTTCCCGCCTCGGAATAGGTGACAGACGGATAGCCAGTCGTTTGCATAGCGTTTAGTTCACCTGAAACGATATGCTGTGCAGAAAATACTATCTCCCTCTGCTCAAAAATCTTCGTTTGGGTTGCGTTTTTAGGATCAGGGAGCTGAGCCCACTCTTTTGGGATTGGCACATCAACATTGCTGTTGAAGCTCAGCAACGTATCCCTTAATTCCTGACCGCTGAAAACGAACTGGAAGTCAAGCGTCGAGTGAGGATTTGGCATATCCTCGCGTCGGAGCTTGGAGCTTCGGTGAGGTATGGGCGACAGCTGAAATGACAATGACTGCAACAGCGCTGTCTTGCCCGTGTTGTTCTGACCCACAATGACATTAACTCGGTTGTCTAAGTCACACGTTCCGCTGTCTGCGAACGACTTATAGTTTCTTAGCCGGAATGCCTTCAGCCACACGCCCCTATCCTCACCCCTAGAGAGCCATTGGTATAGCAATCAAAGCTATGACCAGCCACCCCCAAACAGTGGCTCCGTACCCTAGCGGCTTAGGTACTTCGTCGATGAGGTGAGGCGCTACGTCCATTGCCGGAAACCAACGGCTCGGTTTCCAATGGCGACGCAGCGCTTTGTGGATCGCCTACGCTTCGCTGCCATGACGCCCCATAGCCATACTAGTCGTCCATACTTGCATGCCATCCTGCACTTCCCTCGCAGTGGCCGCAGCCGAATAGATAGCTATCCTCCAGGGGGCCTGTGCTTGCCTCAGTACAAAATCCGCAATGCGAAAGCTCATCTGTAACGTCGAGGCACACCACGCAAAGATTTTTTTTCATCTCGTGACACGACCGTATGCCAACCTTCGCATTCCCCGCAGTTTGCCGGGTAAGGATTGTCGAGATAGTCATCCTTTCTGACGAGGCGCCTGCGCAGTAGCGCACCGCCACCGTTGACCCGGGCTACGCTCGCTGATCCAGATCGCGAACAAAGCGATCGCCGAGCGACAGCAAATCCGCGGGTTGCTGCGTGAGACGCGGAAGCTGCTGGACGGAATGAAGTGAGGGTGTTTGCACACCAGGCTTGTGTGACCTGCGGTGCAATCAATCGACAGGTCCCTCACCTGCATATGCGCGTCTTGATCCCGGCTCAGTTTCATTTTCAGAAACAAATTTCCGGCGGAAATGGCCGCCCGGGTATGCCATCACTGCAAAATTCATTGCTCGATAGACGGCACGACCCAGGGATTAATTTCATGATTGTGCGGGGACTTGTTTTTGTCATCCTCACGCTTTTCCCGGCAGGCGCAATTGCCAGAAGTTGGTTTCTCAATGGCCTCGGGAGCAGCGGCATTTATCACATCTGGGAGTTCGGCGACGATGGCCTGGTGTCGAGCCTGACGCCGGCACTGTCGCCGCCCGATGGCGTTCTTCACCTCGCATGGCCATCCGCGATCGCCCCGGATGCAAATACCCGGCGCCTTTACGCGTCGGCCTATACGACGGGCTGGTTTCAGGTGCGGCTCTGGACGTCGACAAACGAAGGAGCCTGGATCCCGCAAGGAATCGCTTTTCAGTCGGACGCGTCCGAGCCCGGCGGGATCGGCCCCGCGCAGGTGGTGTATGAGCCCGGCGTAGCCGAGCCATACATGATCTATTACCTCGACCGCGCGTCGAACCAGATCAAGCTGGCCACCAGCGTTGACGGCATGACGTTCACGCGCCACGGCGCCGTGATCACGCCCTCGCTGCCCGAGGAAGCGTCCGGGCTCTCGATCAGCTATGCCTGTCGGCGCGCGAACGGTGAATATGTCATCTTTTATCACGGCTACTACAACAACGCGCAGAATGCCGTCGCGCTGGTTGCCACAGCCAACAGCGGGCAAGGCCCGTTCACGAAAAAGACCGTCATTGCGCGACCCGATGGTTTTGCATCGACGCTTTCCGCCAACCGTCTCAATGCAACCGCCACTGCGGACGTTGCGGTGCCGCTGGGGATTCCCCTGCTGGTCGGTGGCGGCACCGCAAGACAGGAGGCCAACGTCGCAATCAAACAGGATGAGACGACGATCTGGTTCGAACGACCATTTGTGTTCGATCACGTTTCGGATCGTCTGGTTTCGGTCTCACGAAACAAGGTGGAGCTGTCGTACGCCCAGGAGCAGCAGGACGGCAGTTGGCGCGGAATCTTCTCGTTCTACAATCCAGACCCCGGGGTCGCTTCAGAATATACGACGGAGGGGAGCGCTCGATCCCTGACGGCGCCATGGTCGTATTCAAGAACGGGCTTTCGTTTCAAGCCATGGTATCGCGGCGGAGAAAATTCAACAGAGAACCCGACGCCGCTTCTCAGCAACGACGCGTGTTCGAGCTAGAATGGCAGGCGCATCGTGACGCCGGCTTTAATGCTCCAGATGCCCCCCGCTTCCGTCGTGACCGTCCACGGTTCGGCTGCGGCTGACGAGGCAGCCGCCGGGCTGACCGAAGACCATCCGCTTCAGCCCGACTATTGGTGGAGCTGTTCCTGGAGCTGTTCCTGGAGGCCGTTGCGCAATCGAGGACGATCTGCCAATTTCAACCTTTAATAGACGAGCGATCCATATCGCGGGCACAGGATGCGACATGTCTGCCAGCGTGAGGCCAAGACCCGGACACGGAGCGCGTGAAGACGTCTGATGCCCGAAACAGGTGAATTTCAAAAATCCGGTTCGACCGACTTGCAGCGCGCCTTCGCGCAGGCTGTCGCGCTGCACCAGCGGGGTCAGTTGGCGGCAGCAGAAAAGATCTATGAAGACATTCTCCGACAGCAGCCAAACAACTTCGATGCGCTGCATCTGCTGGGCCTGATTTCCGCGCAGACCGGCCGTAGCGAGCGCGGCGTCGACCTGATCCGGCGGGCGATCACGCTCAACGGCAACGTCGCGGACGCGCACAGCAACCTGGGCAATGCGCTGCGCGCGTCGCGTCGCTTCGACGAAGCGCTCGCGAGCTTCGACAGGGCGATCGCGCTCAGGCAAGACCTTGCGCCGGCGCTCTACAATCGCGGACTTACGCTCGCGGACCTGGGGCGCCACGAGGAGGCGCTCGCAAGCTACGATCGCGTGATCGCGCTGGCGCCTGACCATGCAGATGCCCATCGAAACAGGGGCGCCGCGCTGAGAAAGCTGCAGCGGCTCGAAGAGGCCCTGGCGAGCCTGGACAGGGCGATTGCGCTCAAGCCCAACGATGCCGGTGCACACAACGATCGCGGCAACGTGCTCAACGACCTCAAAAGGTTCGATGATGCGCTCGCGAGCTACGACCGGGCGCCGGGAATCGCCGGCGCGTGCTACAATCGCGGCAACGTGCTGGTCGAACTGGATCGTCTCGAAGAGGCAGTTGCGAGTTACGACAAGGCGATCGCGCTCCAGCCCGACTATGCCGAGGCCTACAACAACCGCGGCTCGGCGCTGTTCAGGCTCAGGCATCATGACGCGGCGCTCGCCAGCATCGACAAGGCGATCCAACACAAGGGCGACGATGCGGCTGCCCACGCCAACCGCGGCAAGGTTCTATCCATTCTGGCGCGCTACCCCGAGGCACTCGCCGCCTATGACAAGGCCGTCGCGCTCAAACCGGACCAGGCCGATATCGAAGGCTATCGTCTGCACGCCAAATCCCACATTTGCGACTGGGCCGGCTTTGACGCCGGGTGCGACCAACTTATCGAGTTGATCAGGACTCGGAACGCGACGACGCCGCCATTTCTGTTTTGTAGCGTTCCTTCATCGACCGCCGACCAACTGCTATGCGCCACGCGATGGACCGCGAAGAATCATCCGCCGTCTGCAAGCCAGCGCTGGCGGGGCGAGCGCTACCATCACGATCGAATTCGCATCGGCTATTTCTCGTCGGATTTTTGCAACCACGCGACATCGCTCTTGATGGCAGGGATGTTCGAGTGCCACGACCGGTCGAAATTCGAGACGGTGGCAATCTCATGGTCGCCCAACGACCCCTCGGAGATGCGTCGACGGCTGGAGGCGTCGTTCGATCGATTTGTCGAGGTCCGGGACATCAACGACGATGCGGTCGCCGACCTGATCAGACAATTGGAAATCGACATCCTGGTTGATTTGAAAGGCTTTACCGCGGGATCCCGCACCAGAGTCCTTGGCCGCCGGCCTGCACCCATCCAGGTCAATTATCTGGGCTATCCGGGAACACTCGGTGCCCCGTTCATCGACTACATCATCGCCGATCGTACCGTGATCCCGGATCACCATCGCGAATTCTACAGCGAAAAGGTGGTCGCCCTGCCCAACAGCTATCAGGCCAACGACGACAAACGCGTCATTGCCGATCGCGTGTTTACGCGCGGCAACGTGGGCCTGGCACCGACGGGCTTCGTGTTCTGCTGCTTCAACAACAACTACAAGATCACGCCGAAGCTATTCGATCGGTGGATGAGGATTCTCGGCCGCGTCGAGGGCAGCATGTTGTGGCTCCTCGAAGCCAACGCCGACTCTGCCGCAAATTTGCGAAAGGAGGCGGTCGCGCGTGGCGTCGCTGCGGAGCGCCTTGTGTTCGCGCCGCGTATGTCGTTGCCCGACCATCTCGCACGTCATCGCCTCGCCGGCCTGTTCCTCGACAGCACTCCCTACAACGCCCACACGACCGCCAGCGATGCGCTATGGGCCGGCCTGCCGGTGCTGACCATTCTCGGCGACACGTTTGCCAGTCGGGTCGCGGCGAGCTTGCTCCATGCGGTCGGCCTGCCCGAGCTCATTGCGGAATCGCCGGACGCTTATGAGCGCATGGCGGTCGATCTTGCGACCCATCCCGAGAAGCTCGCGGCGCTCAAGACCAAGCTGGCGGCTAACCGGCTAACGGCGCCGTTGTTCGATACCAAGCGTTTCACCCGACATATCGAGGCCGCCTACACCGCGATGTATGAGCGTCACCAGGCGGGCATTGCGCCGGACCATATCGTCGTCCCGGCGTGATCGTTGCTGCCTATCTGCAGTCGCTCATCAGCGTAGTCGAGGTCGAAGACACCGCGATCCGAATCAAGGGGAGCAGGGATGGGTTCGAAAAGCCGGTATTGGCGACGCGAAAGGGCGATTTCGCGTTCGCGGCCAATGCAAGAAGCACAGCGCTCTTGGCATTCTCGGTCGCCATTCCAGCCAGCCGGTTTGAGACTGTTCGTCCAACCGTCGAGGCGGCCCTGGTCGAATGCCGTGAAGAGCTTCTTTCCCGCGTTACTCGATCGCGCGACGAAGGGAGCGTTTACGGTGACAGTGCGCTAGAGCATTTTCGGTTCTGATTGAATCAGAACCGAAGCTCTAGATTCTTGTTTTGACGCGTTTTCTTCACGCGAACCGGTGTCCACTTCGCTCGAAAACGCTCTAAATCGCCGACGAGGTTAAGTGCACGGCCGGCGCAATTGTCCCTGAAGGTGCCCCTATGATCGATTGCCCGACGCATTCTGCTCGTCGGCTTGCGCCCGCCATTGCTTGACGAGATCGCGTCTGCGACCGGGATAGCGCTCCTTCAATGGCTTGATGCGCGCGATCCGGTCTGCGCGGAAGGTGCGGAAATCCTTTCGCAGCTCACACCAGCCCGCGATGATCCGCCGGGCCTCGAAAAAGCCGAGCATGATTGGCCAGATGACGCGCGCAGTCTCCGCTCCCTTCGGGTCGCGATAGACGATGCGGAGCTTATGCTGCTCGCGCATCGCCTGGCGGAGCATCTGAAGATCCACGGACGCAGTCCTGGGCGCCCTGCGGCTGACGTGAAAGCTCCTATCGTCCACCCTGTCGCGCAGTTCGGCAGGAAGTACCGCGCTGATCTTGGAAATCGCATTGTGTGCTGCGAATGCCAACCCCTCGTCCGTTTGCCGTTGCACCCATTGTACGCAAAGTGCAACCGCCTGAATCTCTTCTTCGGAGAACATCAGCGGAGGCAGGAGAAAGCCGGGGCGCAAGACGTATCCGACGCCCGGCTCTCCTTCGATCTCCGCCCCCAGCGCCTGCAAGGCGGCAATGTCGCGATAGATCGTCCGCAACGAAACACCGGCCTCGTGCGCAAGGTCCATACCCGATACCGGACGCGAATGACGCCGGAGCACCTGCATGAGATCGAAGAGCCGTTCACTTTTGGACATGGAAGCAGTCTAGCACGCTCATGCCAGGAATTGGCAGTAGCCTGTCAGCCGACCGCGACGAGCCCTTTCCCGCCGATCTTCCGGCCTTTTTCGAGGGTCGTAATCAACTTGATCGCACCGCCGAGCGGCACGGTTTCAGCAATCGGCAGCCTTAGCTTCCCTTCTCCGGCTGCATCGGCAATGCCATCGAGAATGTCCGCGCGTGGCGTACACACGATAGGCTTCAGTCGCCGGTCAAAGGCCGATCGGAGAAACTTCATCGGGGTCGGGTCGATGTCCGCGAATACGCCGTTCCTGCCCGCGAGGCGCAGACCGACCGCTGTCGGCATGATGGCAGCGGTGTCATAGACGACATCGAACCGATCACGGAGCGTCGACAGTTCAGTCTTGCGATAATCAAACACCTTCTGCAGGCCGAGATCACGAGCCCTTTGCATGGCTCCTGCGCTGCAGCTGCCTGCAACAGTAGCGCCAAGCATCCTTGCAATCTGCACCGCGGCCTCGCCAACCGCGCCGGTACAGCCATTGATGAACACCGACTGGCCGCGCTTGAGGCCCGCCTTGTCTATCAGACCATTCCAGGCCGTGACGCCCGGCGTCCCGAGGCAAGCCGCGTCCGCGAAGGACACGGATTCGGGTTTCTTCGCGAGAAAGCTCTCGCTGGTGACGACCCCTTCGCCAAGCGCGCCACTCTCCTTGAGCCGCGCGAGACCAAAAACGGCATCACCCGGTCTGAAGCGGGTCACCCCGCTACCAACCGAAACCACGATCCCGGAGAAGTCACTGCCCATGGCGCGTGGAAAGACCTTGCCCGTTATCATCTTCAGATCGCCGTTGCGTACCTTCCAATCGATGGGATTGATTGCGGCGAAGTTGACCTTCACCGCGACCTCGCCCCTACCCGGGGATTGGGGCGCGACATCCTCGAGCTTCATGGTCTCGGGGCCGGCCATATGCGTAGTATTGAATGCGTCTCACGATACGCTCCGTCGACAAGGTCAGTGGGGCTGGACCGTCGCCGCGTAAGCAGCGAACGGTGCCGCATCATAAATCACGCGCGTGGAAGCGATCTTGCCGTTCTCGACCGTGAGGTGCTCGGCCACGATGGCATTCGCCACGGGATGCGTATCCGCGTCATAAACGATCACAGCCTCCGCATCGTCGCCGAAAGCGGCGAGAAGCGTCAGCTTCTTGATCATTCGCGAAAACCCTTCATGAAAGCCGCGAAACGCCGCGCTCCCGTTGAGTTCTCCGCGCGGCGAGTTGCAAACGATGTCGTCGGCGGAGATGGAGACGATCTTGTCCGCATCCCTGCTGGCCATTGCATCGAAGTAGGTGTGGGCTACAGCCAGCGCCTTGCCGTTACGTTCAGTCATCACGTATTCCTTTCGCTGAGGTGATGGACTGAAGCTAACGCGTACCACTGACAGATTTTGTCAGCATGATATAAAACCATGAAATCGCTTATTTTTGTGCCCAATTGCCAATAAATTACGATCATCATATATAAAAGGAGGACCGGCCACGCCGGCAAGAGCGACAGGAGAACCATGCGTCGAATTGTTGTGACGGGCCTCGGGACAGTGTCCCCGCTGGGCTGTGGTAGCGAACTGGTGTGGTCGAGGCTGCTTGCGGGGCATTCCGGGCTCACGGCATTGCCGGAGTGGGCGGCCGCGCTACCGGCGCGCGTCGCAGGACAGGTTCCTGACAAGAGCGACGATGCCGAGGGCGGCTTCGATCCCGATTCCGCAGCCCCGCGCAAGGACCAGAAGAAGATGGATCGGTTCATCCTGTTCGCGCTGCTCGCAGCAGCCGAGGCCGTGGCGCAGGCCGGCTGGATGCCGACCGAGGCACTTGCGCAGGAGCGAACCGCCACCGTGATCGCATCCGGGATCGGCGGATTTCCGGCGATCGCAGACGCCGTGCGCACGGCGGAAAAGAGCGGCCTGCGCCGGCTGTCGCCGTTCACCATTCCCTCCTTCCTGGCAAATCTCGCCGCCGGGCACATCACGATCCGGTACGGCTACAAGGGTCCGATCGGCGCGCCGGTGACCGCTTGCGCGGCGAGCGTGCAAGCGATCGGCGACGGCGCGCGCCTGATCAGGGCCGGCGAAGCCGACATTGCGGTCTGCGGCGGCGCGGAGGCCTGCGTCGATCCCGTGAGCCTTGGCGGCTTTGCGGCCGCGCGGGCGCTGTCGACGTCGTTCAACGACACGCCGGCGCGCGCGTCGCGGCCGTTCGACCGCGACCGGGACGGCTTCGTCATGGGCGAAGGCGCGGGCGTGCTCGTCATCGAGGAGCTCGAACACGCGCTTCGGCGCGGCGCGAAGCCGATCGCCGAGCTCATCGGCTACGGCACGACGGCGGACGCCTATCACATCACCGCAGGCCCGGAGGATGGCGACGGCGCCCGGCGCGCGATGGAGGCGGCGCTCCGGCAGGCCGGGTTGCGGCCCGACGAAGTCCAGCATCTCAACGCGCATTCGACATCGACCCCGGTCGGCGATCTCTCCGAGCTCGAGGCCATCAAGCGTGTGTTCGGGCGCGAGGGAAAAGTTGCCGTCAGCGCGACCAAATCGGCGACGGGACATCTGCTCGGCGCCGCCGGCGGCATCGAGGCGATCTTCACCATCCTGGCGCTGCGCGACCAGGTCGCGCCGCCCACGCTCAATCTGGAGAACGCCGATTCCGCAGCACAGGGCATCGACCTGGTCGCGAACGTCGCACGGCCGATGGCGATCGAACACGCGATCTCGAACGGCTTCGGATTTGGCGGCGTCAACGCCAGCCTGGTGTTTCGTCGGTGGTCTTGAGGCGGTCGGGCCTTGCTCGCAATGGAAAGATGCCGCGCGTGTCGCGTCATCTACGGATGAAGAGCGGAGCTAGCGATCGATTCAAATTGCCTAACCGCCCGCCGCTGCGCTGCGCACGCCAATCCGCTCCCCGTCCTGCTTGCGGACGTAGAGATGACGTTCCAGCACGGATTGCATGTTCTCGAACATCGAATAGAGATCGTCGCAATAGACCGACGGATTGTCGAAACCGTTCTTCCTTGAGAAGCGGTGCGGAAGATAACCTCCGCCGCAGGCGCTCATGAACTTGCACTGCCGACATTTCTCGCAAAGATTGACTGACGCATCGCGTGCGGCTTTCCAGCGAGGCTCGTTCCTGACGTCGTCGATCGCGTGATCGAAGATGTTGAACCTCGTGTTGGTGAAGCCGTCACCCGCAATCCGCAGCACGTCGTGGGCCTCCACCGTGCCGTCAGTCATGACCGTGCAAAGCTCGACCGGCTTGTGGCCCACGCCTTCAGTCGGCGCATTGTTGCCGATCAGGGCAGCGACCATGTCGGAAATGATGCGAACATTCGATGTCGGCGTCGTGCGATTGGCTTCCAGCCACAAGTCGAAAAGACCGTTATAGAACGGGGCAATGGACGACGGCTGCTCATCCACCGTCGCGTCGGGAATCATGATGTCGTAGTTGGCGATGCCGCACGCCGCGAAAAAATCCGCATACTCCTGCGGCGCGTGAGCCGGGTTGCAAACCGCGAGGGCGATCACGCCGATGTCGCGCGAGACCAGCATGCGGGCGGCACGTTCCACAGCGGCATGGGTGCCGGTACCTTGAAACGTCTTGCGGTGAGCGTCGTGAATATGTGCCGGCCCATCGATACTGATCGCCACCGAAATATTGCGGGCCTCGAAACAGTCGAGCCATTCATCGTCAACCAGGACGCCATTGGTGGTCACCGCAATGGGGATCTCACAGCCAGTCCTAGATGAAACGCCCTCGCAGGCCTCCGCAAAACGGTGAAAATTATCGACGCCCCAAAGCAGCGGCTCACCGCCGTGCAGGATCACGGGAAAGTCGACGAGGGAGTATCTGGCGACGTGTTGCTCGAGGCGCAGCAACAGCTGCTGCAGCACCTCCGCACTCATCAGCTTGGGCTTGTCATAGACGGCCGCATCGCGAAACCAGTAGCAATAGGAGCAATCGATGTTGCACCTCGCCGCTACCTTGACCAGCAACTGCGTGATCGGCTGCTCCTGGAACGCGACGGAATTTGAAGCGTCAACCGACATGCGGATACCAGCAAGCTGCGATCGGCCTAGATCATGATGCGTTTCCGCGGAATCGCATCATCATGATCTCATCTCTTTGTTTGAGCATGATCTTTTCGGAAAACCGGTTTCCACTTTTCCGGATCATGCTCTAGTAGCCCCTGACGAAGCCACCTCGTCGGAACGCGCCTGCTCCGGGATAATATCCGCCGGCCCTGCGAAATGCGCCGGCGCCCGGATAGTAGCCGCCGCCCCTGCGAAAGCCGCCCGCATAGGGCCCCCTGGCAAAGGCCCCGCGCCTGAAATAGACCTGAGTTGCCTGGGGCTGGTCGGAAATCACCCCCAGCTGGAAGCTCTGTACGTCTTGAGGGCTCTGTTCTTGAAAGCTCTGTTCTTGAGGGCTCTGTTCCTGAGCGCTCTGTTCCCGAAGGCCCTGCTCGCGCATACCACTCAGCAATGCGTCGATACCCTGATGATCGCTTTCGATTGTCGCACCCGGCCCGTGCAGTTGCAGCAGGCTCGCCAAGACCGTCAGCGTAATCGCCATCGTCGAGCTCCTTTTCGCGATACCACAATCGAACGAAATGTCGGCGCGTGCCTTACGCCGGTCGAGCAACTGAAAGTATAGCAGCGGATTTGCAGCGGAGTCTAGGTATCGCGTCTGCGCTGATCGGTTCGCACGGGGTGAACGAGCAAGGCACGCTCTCGCGCGCGCCGGCTTTCGCGCATCGGGCTCGATCCTGATCGACCTAGCGGTCCTCGCGCGATCCCGTTCCGAAAGACCTGCTTCCGAAAGACCTGCGCAATCGCTCATGCGTTTGATCGCGGCCAACGGCGCCGCAATCTGAAGCGGGAGCCGTAGGCATGCGCTCGCAATGGCCGCTTTTGCAGGCCGAAGCGGGTCAGTCCGGGTTTGCGGATGAGGGCTCAAATGGCGCTCCCTAGGGATGGGGCAGAAATGAGTGATTTCAGTGGGTTAAAGAAAAGTTTGGGCAGCAACTGCCTTATTGCTTTTCAAAGCGCTTCAGAACGGCTGCCCAAACGTACCCTATAGGCGATGAAAGCCGCGCCTCGCCGCCAATGCCGCAAACTCAACGCGACGGCAGTTGAGCACCTCGCCGCGCCTCATGGCGTCCAGGCGCCGTCGTTACGACTGCAAATCACTTCAAGCGGAAAACTTCACTCATCCAATTTCTTGCTCAGTTCAGCATCGAGCTTGTTCCGGTCGACAGACTGAAAGAACGTGATGGGTCTGCATTTTCCTTCGAAATCCGCGAGGACGACGGCTGTCCACGGACTCGTGGTCTCGCCCGAACCGTCGCGGGTGTCCGGCATGACCTTGCGAGCAGCGATCACATACCAAGCGCGACCAGCCGTTGCCGCCTTCGCAGCCGCAGCGAACTCATCCAATATTCCACGCAGATTTTTGCGCATTTCTTCTTCAGTGTCACCGCGGAGGTATTTTCGAGCCGACTTTCCCGCCTCCCCGTACTCATGATGAATGTTCAACTGCAGTCGGGCATCGTCCACTTCGATCTTGGTCACCCGTGCCACCGCTCCGCCTTCGCGAAGATAGTCTCGCACCCGGACGTCGCAGGCAAAAAATCTGTCCGTGGGAGCGGCGCTGGCAGCAGGGGAGACCGCGGCAAGAGCCCGGGTGCTCCTTTTTCTAGAAGCAGCATCCGCAGGCATCGCGGCGATGGCGGCGCTGATGAGCGCCACGGCAAGCACGACTGGAAGAGGGGCATTCATGGGTGCGCTGCCAATACGGACTTTTTAAAACGCGCTGGCCGCAGCGTTGGTTCCGCGGCGCGGCCGGTCGGAGCAGTGCTGAGGGCCCGGAGAAGCGGGCGGCGGCGCCTCGGGAACTTTTTCCTCAATACAGGCTTATTCAATATTGTTCGGGACCTTACGGGGGCGGCTTTTCGACCGTCGGCAGGTCATGGACTCGATTCTCATCAAGATCTTCGCCACGGCGCTTGCCTTCAGCCAGGTCACTACCCGGCCGGATGGGGTCAAGACGGAGTTCGATGCGGTGCGCGACCGCGTCGAGGTGGCGCAGCTTTTGAGTGCCGGCTGCGTCCACATGCGCAAGGCTTTCGACATCGAGGACATCAACCTGGACGATCTGATTGCCACTGCCATGGATGACAAGGAGGCGTTGAGCAGCGAGATCAGGGCACTCAAAGGACTGAATCTGGCCGACCTCCACGTTGCCTACAGGCAGTTCTGCAAGGTCGAAAAAGTTGAAGGCTCTCCGGTCGATCTCGGTCAGGTCATCGCTTTCTACAACAGCGCGGTCAAGGATCTGCCCGACGCCGTGCAGCTTAAAGACCTCAGGCTTCCTGTCACCAGCGTCATCCTCGACAACAACAGCCAGCGCCTTGCCGAGATTTACGCGCCGAACAATCGCCGCATCTGGGCCAAGCTTGCGGATATCCCAGAAGCGGTGCGCAACGCTTTCATCGCCGCCGAGGACAAGCGCTTCTTCCAACACACCGGCATTGACGAGCGCGGACTGGTCCGCGCCTTCATCGGCAACTTCACGCAGCCGGGCCGGCCGCAGGGCGGCTCGACCATTACGCAGCAGGTCGCGAAGAACCTGCTGGTGGGCAACGACATCACCTACGAAAGAAAACTGCGCGAAATGATCGTCGCCTCGCGGATCGAGCGCGCCCTGACCAAGGCAGAGATCCTCGAGCTCTATCTCAACTCGATTTATCTCGGTCGCGGAGCCTGGGGCATCGAGATGGCGGCGCGCAGCTATTTCGGCAAACCAGCCAAGGCGCTCTCCGCAGTCGAGGGCGCCCTGCTCGCCGGGCTCGCCAAGGGACCGAATTACTTCAATCCCGACCACCACCCTGAGCGCGCGCGCGAGCGCCTTGCCTATGTGCTGAGCCGCATGCAGGACGACGCCATGATCGACGCCGCCGCGGCGCAAGTAGTATTGCCGCAGTTCGTGGAGTACCGGCCGACGCGACGGGACTTCGGCTTTCACTTCGTCGATCACATCGGCCGCGAGGCAAAGATGGTCGCGGGCCTCGATACTCTCACCAATTCCTCCTACACGGTGCGCTCGACCGTCAACTCGGCCTTGCAGCGCGTAGTCGAAGCGACATTGCAGGAGGGCCTCGCGCGGTACGAGCTGAACACCGGTCGTTACAAATTTGAGGGACCCGAGGCGAATATTTCCGATGCTGTCCGTCTGATTGCGGCAGACCCGAGGGCCACCGAACCGGCTTGGCGCGTGGCGTTGAAGACGACGCGGCTACCTCTCTATGACGTTCACTGGGAAGCGGCGGTCATCCTGGAGAATACGCGTGGCAAGCGCGGCCATGCGATCAACGTCGGTCTGACTGACGGAAGCATCCTGCCGCTGAACACCTGGAGCGACGCGATCCGGCGCGGTCTCAAGCCGTACGACGTGGTCTACGTACAGGTGCGCGAAGCCAAGGGTAAGCAAGCGGCGCTTGCCGATCTGCGCATTCGACCGACCGTGCAAGGAGCGGCGCTCGTACTCGGGAACGAAAGCGGCCGCATTCTCGCGATGGCGGGCGGCTTTTCGTATCCGGCAAGCCAGCTCAACCGCGTCGTCCAGAGCCTGCGGCAGCCCGGCTCCACCTTGAAGCCGCTGACCTACCTCGCCGCCCTTCGCAAGGGATTGCAGCCCAACACGCTGGTGATGGACGAACCCATTACGCTGGCGCCGATCGGGGCGACGGTTCACGCGCGCCAGCGCGATTTCTGGTCGCCGAAGAACTACGACGGCGGCGCTATGGGCCCCATTACACTGCGGCATGCGCTGGAAAACTCTCGGAATCTTGCCACCGTGCAACTGCTCGCGACCGGTCTCGACGACAGCGCCGAGCGAGGCCTCGACCGGGTCTGTGATGTCGCGATGGAAGCGCAACTCTACAAAGAATGCACGCGCCACTATCCGTTCGTGCTCGGTGCCCAAGCAGTGCGGCTCATCGATCTTGCGGCGTTCTATGCAGCGATCGCCAACGAAGGCGCACGACCCCAGCCCCATGCGATCGAAACGATCGAACAGGACGGTCGCCCAGTCTACCAGCACGATCCGCATGCGGTCTCCTGGATCGGCCCCGCCGACCGCGCATCGTTTTACCAGCTGAAGTCAATGCTACAGGGTGTGCTCGCGCGCGGAACCGCGCGCGTGGTAAAACATCTCTCGCCCTATGTCGGCGGCAAGACTGGTACCACTGATAATTCGGCAGATGCCTGGTTCGTCGGTTTCACAAATGACGTCACCATCGCCATCTGGGTCGGCTACGACAACGGCGACGGCGGGCGCCGCACGCTTGGGCCCGGCCAGACCGGAGCGAAAGTAGCGCTGCCGATGTTCGAGCCGATCGTGCAGGCAGCCTGGGAGCTGCACGCTCCGAGGACGGTGTTGAACGGCCCTTCGCGCGAAGCCATGCATCAGCTCGTTGCTCTGTCGATCGATCCTTATACGGGCGATCCGGCATCGGCCGGCTCCGGGCGCGCTTTCACCGAGTACTTGAAGAGGGATCCATCGGGCAGAATCAATGATTCGCGATTTCGGATTGTCTCGCGTGCAGAACGCTACGCCTATCGTGGCGGTCAGGACGAAAACGACGGGCCATTCCAGCAGTGGTCCCACGATAACCGCCTTTACGGCGATAACCGGCCGCCATTTCCATTCCCGACCTGGCGTCTTGGTCCGCGCGAATATCCCTCCTCGCGCGGATATCCCGATGACGAGGACCGCCTCCCGCGACCGCCGCTTCGAGTCGATCCCGATTATTTCTGGCGGCGGCTGAATTGAGCATTGACGCCATGAGACTCTACCGTGCCGCTGCCCTCATCGCCGCCTGCGTGGCCGCCTGCACGGGCGCGGAAGCGCAGGAATTCCAGTTGGAGGACGTGCCCGGAGCCGCCAGCGTTCCGATCACGCAGATCAAACCGCTCACGGTCATCTTCGCCGACCAACGCAACGACAAGCTCGCCGATTCCTCGACCGGGCTCATTCCTTTCGACGATTGGGCCCGCTCACGTCCGGT
>NZ_JAQOSR010000173.1:0-17806 GCF_046718885.1 Bradyrhizobium sp. UFLA01-814
CGCCAATCCGCCCGGCACGGTGTTCCGCGACAATTGCCTGCCGATCGTCGAGGCCGGGCAGGCGCTGCTGGTCGACGACGACTATGCGCTCGACGACACCGTGACGCTGACGCCGACGCCGGGCCATTCGCCCTGCCATTGCTGCGTCAATATCTTCTCGAAGGGTCAGCGCGCGGTGGTCGCGGGCGACCTGATGCACCATGCGATCCAGTGCCGCGAGCCGGAGTGGTCGGCCAAGCCCGATTGGGACCCGAAGCAGTCGGCACTATCGCGGCGGAAGTTCTTTGCCTCGGTTGCCGGGACCGACACGCTGATCCTGCCGATCCATTTTCCGGCCCCGACGGTCGGCCTGATCAGGGCGGATGGCGATCGCTTCGACTATCGCTTCAAGCGGGAGTAGGGCTGCGCGCCGTCCGCAGGTCAATGTCAGCGTGCTGCGCGGGTCTTGTGCTGAGCCTGGGTCAGAAACCGTTCCAGATCGGCGCACAGGCGATGCGCCATTTCCTCGTCGATCGCAAACGTCGCGATGGTGCCGGCGCAGTCGATCTCGATGGTCCCGCGCAATGGTGCGGCGGAGGCGATCGATACCGCGATGTTGGTCGCTCTCTGCACGCTCATGTCGTCAACTTTCCTTCAGGTCTGACGCCGCGAATCCTCATTTCGGAATCACGGGACGTCCCTTTCGCCTTCGCTCTTCGATGAATCTCACGCCGATCTCGGCGCCGTCGACGCGAACCAGCTCGCAGCGGCGGAAGGCCAGTCCGCGCGAGGACAGCACCAGGAAGAACTCCTGGGCCTTCAGCACATCGAGCGTTCCGTCGACCTCGAGCCGGGCCCCGCTCTGCGAGACGTCGAGCAGGATGCAACTCCGCCGCCACGTGCCGTCGACACCCATGAGATTGACGGGATAGCGCGTCTCGAGCCTGACGCGTTCCGCCCTGCGGTCACCATATGTCATTGCATCACTCACACCGCCTGGGAGCGCTTCGCGGTCAGCTCGCTAAGCGAACCAAACCGGATCGTGCGCTGCGCGTTGGATAGCGCCAGTCCTTCAAACATGTCCCGTGCGCGCTGCAGCTCATCCGGTGCAACCGTCAGCCCGGCCTTCCGGTAGCTGACGATGGCAGCCGTCGTGTTCCAGTTCAGTCGCGATGCGCGGCAGGCGATCACGAGTCCGCTGATGTCGGCGGCTTCTATCAGCGGTGTGATCGTCTCGATCGGAACGGTTGCAAGCTGCGCCAGCGCCGCAACGACGTTGCGGACCTCTCGCCTGATCGCGAAACGGTTGACGCTGGAATCGTTCAACTGCCCGGTTCTGTTTAAGGCCAGCACGGTGGCCCGCGCCTCCGCATAGTCGATTGTGGCTGGTGGGGTTGCGGAGGCGCGGGCTGCGCTTGCGTCGATCGCAGCGCGGATCGCGTCCTGAATGTCGGGGCGTGCGCGTTTGAGCAGTCGGGCCTGTTGGCGCGGCGTCGATCGCATCACGAGGTCGACAAGAACGCGGTGGGGCAGGTCGCTGCGCGATATCAGCGCGTCGGCGATGTCGTCGTCGCGCTCGGCGGCATCGACCATCATGGCGAGGCCCGCGCTGGTCAGATCGGCGCCGGGATTGCGCGCGAGGACTCGAAGTACGCTGCTGTCGCCCCGCATCAAGAGAATGTCCGTGAGCTCCGCATTGACGGCCTTGCGTCCTGCGATCGCGCAGAGATGTCCCTCGGCCCGCATCCAGGCGATGTCGATCAGGTCGGCATCGGGGAGGCATTCGCATTTGCGCAGGATCGGAGCGGCGACATCAGCGTCGTCATGGTTGGCCAGACGGCGCGCGAGTTCCAGCGGCACCAGGCGCAAATCGGCAAGCGAGCGGCTGAGCGTGGTCAGGGTCCGCAGTTCGACGCTCTCGGTCAGTCGGACCAGGATGCCGTCGAACATCTCGACGTGGTGCGCGCTGAGACGGTGAGCGTCGTCGAGAAACATCCCGGCCACCTCCTGCAGCATGCGCGTGCGGAGGTCTGGGGAACCGGCTCTCAAGACATGGTCGAGCTTGGCAATAAGATCGGGCGAGGCAATGACTGTCATTGCGGTCTCTAAAATGGTCCGCGACGAGGAACATCATCGTTCCCAGTGCCAATCTGCTCCCCGAATCTTTAATAGGGGTATAGAAATTGATGGGGAGGATCGATCTCGGCGGTGGATATCCCGCTAAAGACTATCGAAATTCGGCAGCCGCGTTACATTACCGGATTGTCCGGTTCGACGAACGGACCGCATTTTTCCTGATTGAACCTATTGGACGATTCGCATTTTGTGCACGAAAGTTATTGATGAGGCCGGCGCGCAAGGCGCCGCGTCGCGAGCAATTTTTCAAGAGCATTTCACAGGAGCGGTCATTTGACGGCGCCGTTGCCGGTGCCGAGAGTCTTTCGTTTTGACGATGTCGATGCATTCCGGAGTTCGATCCGAAATCTGGATGTTGATTTCACGCCACTTGCGCGGAAGATTTCGGCCGAGCAGGTCATCCTGAGTTTGCCAGGATGCGAGCTCAACTACACGCAGTCCTTTCCGCGGATCGTCGACGCGCAGCTTGCGCCGCACACCACCGCGGTCGGCTTCACGATGGATGACGGGGTCCCGATCCGCTTCAACGGCGTCGAGCGCGATCGCGCGGTCATTGTGCTCGGTGGCGGCGGCGCGTTCTACTCGTCGGTGGAGGAGACGCCCCGGCAATATGCTTCGGTGATGTTTACGCCGGAGATTGTCGACCGCGGCTGGCCGCAGGCGGGTCTTCATTTCAGCATTCACGAAATTTCTCAACGCGCGCAGGATCGGCTGCGTGAAGTGGTAAGGCACATCCTGCTCGTGACCTCGCAGCCGACCGACGATGCCTCGTTCGCCAGCGGCGAGTCGATCAAGGAGACGCTGCTTGCGGCGATCGACAACGCCTTCGCCGAGATCGTGCCGGCCAAATGGACGACGCGGGCCAACACGACGCGCCAGTTCAAGGTCTTCAACGACGCGCGCGCAATTCTGGCAGGCGACGTGGCGCACCCGATCTACAGCGGCGAACTCGCCAGGCAGATCGGGGTGTCGGTGCGCACGCTGCATGATGCCATCCAGCGCTACCGGGGCATCAGCCTGCATCGCTATTTGCGGTTGCGCCGGCTCTGGCTGGTGCGCCAGCAACTGCTTGCCGGTGCGCCGAGCGTCAAGACGTGCGCGCTGGCCTACGGATTTTGGCACCTGAGCGATTTTTCGCGCAGCTATCGGTCGCAGTTCGGGGAAGCGCCGTCGGAGACGCTGGCCGCCTCGCGCCGTCCGGGCGTCACCGACGCCGATCCGTCCCGCAGACACGGTTCGTAACCATCGATCTGAACGGAATCTTAACGACCGCCGACGAGCCTGTGGGTACGATTTCACCAGAGGCGGCCTGATGCATCCCCGGAGATTTGCGCGTGTTCGTCCGAGCGGATGCGTGTCCAGTGTGGTCAAGCTCCAGCTTGAACCGAAGGCGCCACTGATCGAATGCCGGCTGGTGGACTATTCCGCCGGCGGGGCCTGCCTGGAATTCTCGAAGCCGGTCGATCTGCCCGAACGTTTCGAAATGTTTCACGGCAACACCAGGAAGCGTTGCCGGCGGGTCTGGCGCAGGGGCGTGCGGGTCGGCGTTTCGTTCTGAGGGCGCCCGCCGTCAGGGGCGATCCACCGGCCAATAGCCGTTCGGGCCGCGCCCTGCGCGACCCGATGGTCTGTCCCGATTAAAGTCTGTCCCGATGAGCGGGTGAAAAGGCGTCGGTGAGGGGCTCAGGCGCCGCTCTGGCACTTCTTCATGAACGAGGTTTTGGCCGCGCCGGCGAGCTTCTTGCCGTCGGAGCCGACCGCCTTGCTCGCGCAGGCATCGGTGGTGCACTTCTTCATGAACGAGGTCTTGGCCGCGCCGGCCAGCGGCTTGCCGTCCTTGCCGACCGCCTTCGTCTCGCAGGAGGCGTCCTGTGCAAATGCCGAACCGGCGGCAAAGGTCGCGATCACGGCCGCCAAGAAAATCCGCTTCATCTGGGTTCTCCCTAAACCAAACCAGTCGCCGGATTGGATACGGGCTTCTTGGCCCGATCAAGTTCCCATGGCCGATTTTGTCGATAAAATACCCCGATCAGATCAAGGAAATTCCGCGTGCAGCGCGGAACAAAATCGGGGAAGCGCGGAATGGAATTCGAGACGCTGGTACAGTCACGCAAAAGCGTGCGCGGGTTCAAGAAGCAGCCGGTGTCGCGGGCGACCGTCGAGGAGATCATCGAGGTGGCCAAGCGCGCGCCGTCCTCGATGAACACCCAGCCCTGGCATGTCCACGTCCTGACCGGGGCGCCGCTGGAGGAAGTGCGCCGCCGCAACATGGACGAGATGGTCGCCGGCGCCAAGGTGAAGCGCGACATCGTCAGCCATGGCGAGTACCAGGGCGTGCACCGCGGCCGCCAGGTCGACATCGCCAAGAAGCTGTTCGGCGCGATGGGGATCGCCCGCGACGACAAGCCGATGCGGCAGGATTGGGTGCTGCGCGGCTTCCGTCAGTTCGATGCTCCGGTGTCGCTGGTCCTGACTTACGACCGGATCCTCGATCCCGGCGCGGTCTGCCATTTCGATCTCGGCGCGCTCTGCTACGGCATCGTGCTGGCGGCCTGGGATCGCGGCCTTGGCAGCGTGATCAACGGCCAGGGCATCATGCGCTCCGACATCGTGCGCGAGGTCGCCGACATCCCGGAAGACGAGGTGATCATGACCTGCGTCGCGATGGGCTATCCCGACGACGGCTTTGCCGCCAACGCAGTGCGCTCCGACCGCGAGGCCAACAACGATTTTGTCCGCTACGTCGGCTTTGCCGATTAGCGCGGCGTCGATCGCTTGCTCACGGACAAACAACCTCGTGCGGCGCGATCGGCTGCTCGATGCATGGACGTGTCCGGCGCATTTGCGTAAGCGCCGACCACGCCGCGGGATATTGAATTCCGCGCCGTGAAACCATCGCGCGAGCGTGAGCGCTGCTGCGCGTTTCCGCTATTCCCGTCGACAAAAAATGCGCTACTGGTCTTCTGAAAGCCAACAGCGCAGGCGAGGAATCTCAGATGAGCGATGATGAACAGACAGCCATGATCCGCGAGACCGTCGCGAGATTTGTCGATCGCGAACTGATCCCGCTCGAGCCGCACTATCTGAAATCGAAGCTGCCCGGCAGCGATCACCCCGAGCTCACGTCGGAACAGCGCAAGCGGCTGCGCGACGTCTCGAAGGAGCTCGGCCTCTGGGGCCTCGATGCGCCCGAGGATCTCGGTGGTCACGACCTGCCGACGCGCACGATGGCTGCGGTCCACGAAGAACTCGGCCGCAGTTGCGTGCCGTTCGTGCTGCCGCCGGACTCGCCGAACCTGCGCATGCTGCAGGCGGTCGGTACCGAAGCGCAGAAGAAGAAATATCTGCAGCCCTATATCGAGGGCCGGATGGCATCGGCGATCGCGATCTCCGAGCCCGGCGCCGGCGGCGATCCCGCGGGCATGAAGACGCGCGCGGTGCTCGAAGGCGACGAGTGGGTGCTCAACGGCCGCAAGATCTGGATCAGCAACGCACGCGCCGCCGACTTCGTCATCGTGATGGCGCGGGTCGGCAACGATCAGCGCCAGGGCGGCATCACCTCCTTCATCGTCGAAAAGGGCACGGCGGGCTTCATCATCGAGCGCGAGATCCCGATGGTCGGCGGCGGCTCGACCTACGAGATCGTGTTCGAGGACTGCCGCATCCCGAAGGAGTCCGTGCTGGGTGAAGTCGGCAAGGGCTACGCGCCGATGCAGCTGCGGCTGCGCACGCGGCGGCTCGAGATGGGGTCGACCTGCGTCGGCATCACCAAGCGTGCGCTCGACATGATGTGCGAGCACGCCAAACAGCGCGAGACGTTCGGCGTCAAGCTCGCCGAGCGCCAGGCGATCCAGTGGTGGATCGCCGATATCTCCACGCGCATGCATGCGTGCCGGCTGATGGTGCGCGAGGCCGCCGACAAGACCGACCGCGGCGAGGACATCCGCCACGAGGCCTCGATGATCAAGGTGTTCGCGACCGAGATGGCCTATGACGCCTGCGACCACGCCATGCAGACGCTCGGCGCGCTCGGCGTGACGCTGGAATTGCCGCTCAACGCGCTATGGCAGAAGGCGCGCCTGATGCGGGTGTACGAAGGCCCGAGCGAGGTGCATCGCCAGGCGATCGCCCGCCGCGTGCTCGGGTTGCGCGGCGGCTAGACGGTTCGTCAGCCGTGACGGGCGGGGCGGTGCCCCGCCATCACCTCAGGCCGCCCGCACGTCGGAGAGGAAGCGGTTGACCTGGCCGGCGAGGTCCTTGGACTGCGTCGAGAGCTGTTCGGCCGCGCCCAGCACCTGGTTCGCGGCGCCGCCGGTGTCGTCGGCGGCGCGCTGCACGCCGGAGATGTTGGAATTGACCTCCTGCGTGCCGCGCGCGGCTTCCTGAACGCTGCGCGAGATCTCCTTGGTCGCCGAGCCCTGTTCCTCGATCGCGGCGGCGATCGCGGTGCCGATCTGGTCGATCTCGGTGATGACGTCGATGACGCTTCGGATCGCCGTCACGGTCTCGTCGCTCGCGGTCTGGATCGCGGTGATTTGCTCGGAGATCTCCGTGGTTGCCTTCGCGGTCTGGCCGGCCAGCGACTTCACCTCGGACGCGACCACGGCAAAGCCGCGGCCGGCCTCGCCGGCGCGAGCCGCCTCGATGGTGGCGTTGAGCGCGAGCAGGTTGGTCTGTGCCGCGATGCTCTGGATCAGCGTCACGACGTCGCCGATCTTCTGCGCGCCCTCGGCCAGCGAGCGCGCGGTGTCGCCGGTGCGCCGGGCATGGTCGACCGCGCGCGCGGCGATCTCGGTCGAGGTCGCGACCTGACGGGCGATCTCCGAGATCGAGGAGGTCAGCTCCTCGGTCGCGCTCGCCACCGTCTGCACGTTGGTCGAGGTCTGATCGGATGCCGCGGCCACGACGGCGGCCTGGCGGTTGGTGGCGGCGGCGGTGTCCGACATCGATTGCGCCGTCTCCTCCATCACCGAGGATGCCGCGGACAATCCGCCGACCAGCTCGGTGACCTTGGCTTCGAAGGTGCGGGTCAGGTCGTCGAGCACGCGGGCGCGGCGCATCTTGACGTCGTTCTCGGCTTCCTTCTCGGCAGCGAGGCGATCGGCCTCGATCTTGTTGTCCTTGAACACCTGCACGGCGGCGGCCATCGCGCCGATCTCGTCCTTGCGTGCGGCGCCCGGGATTGTCTCGACGACTTCACCCGCGGCAAGGCGCGACATCCGGCCGGTGAGGGCGGCGATCGGGTTGAGGATGCGGCGGCGGACCATGACGATCAGACCGGCGCTGACGGCAACGACCGCGAGCAGCCCGATCAGCGCCACCAGGAAGCTGAAGCGCGCCGACGAATAGGCGCTCGCAAGGCCTTGCTCGGCATTCTCGTAGAACGCGTCGCGCACGGTGATGATGGAGGCGAGGCCGATCTGGGATTCGGCATAGTAGGTCTCGACGTCCTGCTCATACTTGCCGGAGATCGCGCCTTCCTTGGCGAGCTTCAGGGCCTTGCCGAAACGCTCGACATAGTCGGCCTGAATCTTGCCCAGCGCCGTCAGGACATTGGCCGATGTCGCCGGATTGTTGCGCAACTCCTGCAGCGTCGAGAGGATCTGCTCGGTGCGGCCGGTGCTGCGGAACAGCTCCAGCTTTTCCTGTTCGGTCGCGACGCGCTTGGCGCCGACCAGCGCCTTGTGCAGGCTGGCATTGAGGCCGCCGGTGTCGCGCAGCGTCCAGGCGACGTTGGCGTAGCTGGCCTGGCGGTAGGCGTTGCCGTCAAGGCCGGCGAGGCGGCGCACCTGCTCGTCGAGCAGCACGGTGACGCCGGCGTTGAAGACGGAGTTGTCGGCGACGATCTTGGTTGCCGCCGGGCGGCGGGCGTCGACCGGACCTGCGATCGCCTTCTCGATCGCGTCGCGGAGCGCGGCGAACTTGGCCTTCAACGCATCGATCGTGCTCGCAACCGCTTCGCCGTCGTCGAGCGAGCCGGGCAGCGTGGCGCGGACCTGATTGACCTTGGCGAGCGCGCCGTCGGTCAGCTTGCGCAGCTTGTCGAGATCGGCGATCTGCTTCTGGTCGATCGCGCCGGTGCTGAACAAGAGGTTGGTGGACATGCCGCGCTCGGAGTTCATGTAGCGCGGGATGTCGCCGACGGCGCGGACGATCTCGAGCCGGCTCTGCGCGGTCGAGACCTTGTCCATGGTCTGGTACTTGGTCACCGCGACATAGGCCGCCAGTCCGCCGCCGACCGCGGACAATGAGACGATCGCGGCCGTCAGGAGAGTACCGATTTTCATGGGATGCGCGCCATTTCTTGACGAGGGAGGGGAGGCCTCAACCGTAGCGGGCGTGCATTAAGCTTGGGTTTATGATGCGGGAGCCGCCGCAGCGGTCCCGGCTGTTTGGTCCGAAAGTCGAAGGTGCCGCGTCGCCCGGCCGCGCGTGGCGGCAAGGCGTGACACGTCAGTTCTCGTCGTCGTCGGCGCCCTTGGTCGCGGGGCGGTGTTGGGTGGCGCCGTTGGAGCCCGCTTCGCCGCAGGGGAGCTGGTTCCAGGTGCCATCGGCGGCCTGCTGATAGGCCTGGCAGCCGGACGAGGTGGTGGTGGTGGATTTTTCGTCGGCCTTCTGCCGCTCGGTGCTCTTACCCAGCGCAGGCGTGGCAACGGCAGCGATGGCTGCGAGCGAGCCTGCGAAAACCAGCTTTGCGATCCGCATGTCGGTTCCTCCTTCTCGACGAAAACATATCCAGAAAAGAAATCTGGCGATTTTTGGCCACCGCGAAGGACCTGCGACGAATTGCTTAATGCCGGCGAAGCGAGCCGGAAGGCCGGGTTAACGCTTGTGCGCGGCGGCTCGCCGCGCGCCGCACCGTAGGACGCTGCTGCCGCACCGTGCTAGGATCGGCTTGTCATGACCCACCGCATTCTCGTGTTCTACGGCTCGTATCGCTCGGATCGCATGGGCATCCGGCTGGCACACTTCGTCGTCGACGGCCTTCGTGCGCGCGGCAACGATGTCGAGTTGATCGATGCCAAGGAGATCGGCCTGCCGATGCTCGACCGGATGTACAAGGAACATCCCAAGGGGCAGGCACCGGCCGTGCTCGAAACGCTCGCCGGAAAAATCCGCAACGCCGACGGCTTCCTGTTCGTCACCGGCGAATACAATTGGGGTATCCAGCCCGGGCTGAAGAACCTGACCGACCATTTCCTCGAGGAATGGTTCTGGCGTCCCGCGGCGATCGCAAGCTATTCGGCCGGGCGGTTCGCCGGCGTCCGCGCCGCGACCGCCTGGCACGGCACGCTGTCCGAGATGGGCATGGTGGTGATATCGAGCACGATCGGTGCGGGACCGATTGCGCAGACGCTGTCGGCCGAGGGCAAGCCGATCGGCGAGGGCGGCAAGGCGCTCGAACGCGCCTTTCCGCGTTTTGCCGACGACTTTTCCTGGTGGATCGAAGCCGCCAAGGCACAGCGGGCGCGCAAGGCGCCGCCATACTGAGCGCAGGTCTGCCAATCCCGGGAGTTTCGCGATCATGAGCCTCTTCACATCGCCGTTCGATCCCGCGCGCGAGACAGCCCTGGTGAGCGGCGCGGGCAACGGCATCGGCCGCGCCATTGCGCAGGCCCTGGTCGGCGAGGGTGTGCGGACGGTGTTTGCCGATCTGCATGAGGACAAGGTTCTGGCCGCGATCAAGGCCGCGCCGCGTCCCGAACTCGCGGTCGCGTGGGCCGGCGATCTCGCGCAACGCGCGGCGTGCGACGCCCTGCTGGCGCATGCGCAAGCCACAGTCGGGCAGGTGACCCATTTCGTTCACAGCGCTTCGCCGCCGCGCCGCGAAGCCGATCATGCGATGGCCGTCGATGAAGAGACCTGGCGGCAGATGCATGCGGTCAATCTCGATGCCGGCTTTCATTTGTCGCGCGAACTGGCGCGCAAGCTGATCGCATCCAAAACGTCGGGCTCGTTCCTTCTGCTCACCTCGCTGCATGCCGGCACGCCGCGCAACCTGCCGCACTACTCGACCGCGAAGGCCGGCATGGCGATGCTGGTGAAGGAGCTTGCCAAGAGCTGGGGCCGCTATGGCATCCGCGTCAATGCGCTGGTGCCCGGCGCGATCGCGGCCGGCGGCTTCGTCGCCGATCCCGCGCTGGCAAAACACATTCCGCTCGGACGGCTTGGCCAGGCGGACGATCTCGCACCGATCGCGCTTGCCGTGCTCTCGCACAAGCTCTCCGGTTACGTCACCGGGGCGTCGATCGTGGTCGACGGCGGCCTGTCGCTGACCAACTGGTTCGCGCCGCCGGAGCTCGATTGAGGATTTTCGTCTGACGCGTTCTCTTCACGCGAACCGGTGCCCATCCCGCATCAAGTGCGGGACAGGCTTCGCTCGAAAACGCTTTCTATTCCTTCGTCCTGATGTAACCCGCGAGCCGAGTCTTCTGGTCCTGGCACCAGGTCGTCATGCTGCCGGCACGGCGCTGATCGAGGTCGGTGGTCTGGGTTGCGATCGCGACTTCGGTCATCAGGTCGTCGGCCTGCTTCTCGCCCATCTTGCCGCCGGTATGCATGAAGGCGATCGCCTTGCGCACCTTCTCGGTGG
Organism: Bradyrhizobium sp. UFLA01-814; assembly: GCF_046718885.1. Classification (NCBI taxonomy): domain Bacteria; kingdom Pseudomonadati; phylum Pseudomonadota; class Alphaproteobacteria; order Hyphomicrobiales; family Nitrobacteraceae; genus Bradyrhizobium; species Bradyrhizobium sp. UFLA01-814. The sequence continues at coordinate 10,709 of NZ_JAQOSR010000173.1, forward strand.
TGCCGTCGGGTAGATGCATGTCCTGCGCCCGCTGCACGAGGTCCTGATAGACCAGATCGGTGCCGGGGCACTCGACCTTGGCAGCAAAGGCCTGCAGCACCATCGTGACATAGGCCGCGCGCGGATCGGCATGGGCAGGGGTTGCTGCGACAATCAGTCCGCCGATCAGCAGAGCGTAACGCATGAATTTCCTCCGGAGGTTTTGGACGTTTTTTGTGAGGCTAGCGTCCAAGGGAACCGAGTGCAACCGCCAGGACACACTCACGGAAAGAACCGATCAAACAGACGTGTTCCAATCTGCGCTGCCACGATTTAAGCACGATTTCGGCAGCATGTGGCACAAGTTGACGCAGGGGAGAATGATCGTGTCAAAGTTGGGGCTTGCTGCGGTGCTGTTGGGATCGCTTGCGCTTGGCGGCTGCATGCAGGCGACGCTATCGCCGGCGACGGATGTCGCGATGACGTCGCGCGATCGGCAATTGCTGGCGCATCCGCCCTATGCGGATGCCAAGATCCCGCAGCAGTTCCAGCGGCACATTGTCGAGTACACCCGTCGGGAGCAGCCGGGTTCGATCCTGGTCGATACCGACGCGCGCTACCTCTATTACGTGCTGCCCGGCGGCAAGGCGATCCGGTACGGCGTCGCCGTCGGCGAGGAGGCGATGGCCTTCTCCGGCGTCGCCACCGTCGGCCGCCTGGCCGAATGGCCGGATTGGGTTCCGACCCAGGATATCCAGGAGCGGCTCGGGCCGTATCCGAAGCGTGTCGCCGGTGGACCGGCCAATCCGCTCGGCGCCCGGGGCATCTACCTCTACCAGGGCAACAAGGACACGCTCTATCGCATCCATGGCACCAACCAGCCCGAATATATCGGGCAGGCGATCTCGGCGGGCTGCATTCGCATGACCAATGGCGACGTGATCGACCTCTATCAGCGGGTCAAGCCGGGCGCGACCGTGGTTGTGTTGCCCCCGGGACAGAGCGCGTAATTCGAATACGAAGCGTATTGCGGCCGATCGCGTCATCGCGATCGGCCGCACGCTTTTTTACCGGTCCGTCAGGCTTCAGCGCAGCGGCATCGGCGGCCGAACCACCGGGCCGCCATCGTCCGCGTCAACAACCGAGGACTGCTGCTGCACCGGCCGCGGTGCAACCGCCTGCGGGGCGGCGGCGGGCGCCGGCAGCGGCGCTGCTGCTGTGGGCGGTGGAGGCGGCGGGATATAGGCCTGCGCCGGCCGGCGCACCGGCGGCGGCGCAACGGCGGCATGCGGCGCCGCCTGTGGCGTGACCGCGGCGCGTGGGCGCGGCGGAGCGACCGGCCGCGGCTCGACGGCCCTGGTCTCGGTCGTCTTCGCGACGCGCTGTGCCAACTGATCCTGGCTGGCCTTAAGCTGATCGATGCTGGTCTTCAGCTGCTCGATCTGTTGTCCCATCGACGTGAGATCGCGCGCCATCGATTGCAGCAACTGCGTCTGGTCGGGTGCCGCTGCAGGCGCCGCCGGGACACTAGGTGCGACCGGCGCAGCCGCTGCGACCGGAGCTGCCGCGGCAGCTGGTGCTGCGGCGGGGGCGGGCGCAGTTGCGGCGGGCGCGGCCGTGGCGACGTCCTGTGGCGGAGTGGCCGGTGCGGCTTCAGCTGCCGCCTGATCGGTGGTCGCCGCCTGCGCTGGGGGCGCGCTCGCCTGATCCGAGGCGGAGGCTGCCTTGCCCGGGATCAGCGAAGTCAGTGCAGCGATCTGGGGCGCCCACTCGGCGGCCATCTGCTTGGCGCGATCGCCGTAGTGCTGCCACGCCGCGGTGCCCATGGCACCGGCGATCGCGAAGCAGAACCAGAAGGCGCGGATCGCCCATTTGCTGGTGGGGCGCGGCGCGCGGTCCAATCTGATGTCGTCCAGTCGGCCGTTATGGCTTGGCGCACTATAGGCCGGCTCGGCCGGCGGCTCCGGCGCCACTGACATGGGCGTGACCGGCGGCACCGAGGCGACGGGCGCGGACGAAGGCGCGAGGCTCGAGCCGAAATAGGGCTCGCGCTGCCCCGGCGCTGCCCTTCCGGCAGGCGCAGCGGCGTTGTCCGGACGTACCGGAGCGAAGCTGGGTTCGATCGCGAAAATATCGTGTGGATCTGCGTCTTTCAGTGTCGATTGCATGGCGGTCCCCGTTTCATTCCAAGGTCAACCGCAAATGGGCGGCCGGCAAATTTACGCTCTGTATTGACCCCTGACCCGGTCCCCACGACTCCAGTCCGGTTTGACCAAAGCAAGGCGAGAGGGTGGAGAGGTTGGGGTGTTTGGGGAACCCAAGCCGGGGACGAAGGGCACGAACGTCCACATCCTCTCGCGCAGCGCCCCCTACTGCATTCCGGATGAAAGCTCCCTGGGTTGTGTGGCGCATCCACCACACCCGAGGGCAAATCGCATCGCGTCCGGCACGTCTGACCGCGCTCCGCCACCGTTCCGCCCCGATTGGATTCGGCTGATAGGGCGTTGGATTTTCGGCTTGGGCTGGGGCGCAAGTTGGGGGTGCAACAATGTCACGCGACGATGCAGTCATCTCGTACGTCGGCGTCAAACGCAGCGCGCATGGTGCTGCGGCCCCGATCCCGTTTGCCCATGCCCGAAAGCCGCTCCGGCTGCTTGCAGTGATGATCGGCGCAGCGTCGCTCGCCGCATGTGCGCAGTCCTCCGTTGTCAGCCAGCGCTCGCAGGCGCTCGCGAGCCGGCCGGCATCGATCGAGCCGACACGGGCTGCGTCCTCGGCCACGCGCACACGCATCGCCACGACGCGCAGGCATACGCCCTATGCCTCGCGCAGGACCGGTGACAGCAAGATCGCCTCGCATGGCGTTGCGAGCTTCTACAGCGAGGAGCAGCCGACCGCGAGCGGCGAGAAGTTCGACGGGCGCGAACTGACCGCCGCGCATCCGACATTGCCGTTCGGCACCAGGCTGCGCGTCACCGACGTCAAGAGCGGCCGTTCGGTCACGGTGCGCGTCAATGACCGCGGACCCTATGTCCCCGGGCGCATCGTCGACGTCTCGCATTCTGCGGCGCAATCGCTCGGCATGATCGGCAAGGGCATCACGAATGTCAGGCTCGACGTCGTGCAGTGACCAGCGTGGCGCGAGCCAGGTCCGGGATTTTTGCCGGTTCGATCGGGAAAAAGTCCCGGCGTTGCGCGCGCTTTAATCCTGTTGTCCGAACGACGGCGGCAAATAGAATTGTTGCCGCTACTTCCCCGCGCTCTCCATTTCCAGGCGCGTGGATTTCTACCCAATGAACCTTCCCCGCCCTGGTGTCCCTCCGGGGCGGGGTTTTTCTTGTGGCCGCCATGCGCGCCGCGTGCGTTGACAGGGCGAGCCGGCGCCATAACCTCCGTTCTGCTTTCGGAGGGCGGCCATGCCAAACAACAATCAAGAAACTGACGGGTTCGCATTGGGGCGGCCGTCACGGCGCGGGGCATTGCAGCTGTTCCTGGGCGGCGCCGCGGTCATGCTGGCGCCTGACGGGCGGCTCGGCATGACGGAGGCGCGGGCAGAGGCCGCGTTTGCCGATGGACTGTCGCGCGGCCGGCCGGACGAGCAGGGCATCGCGTCATCGGCGATCCTGGATTTCCTCGACGAGGTCGACCGCCAGGGCTACGAACTGCATAGCTTCATGCTCTGGCGCAACGGCAAGGTGGTCGCCGAGGGCTGGTGGTCGCCGTACCGTGCCGATCGCAACCACATGATGCATTCGCTGACCAAGAGCGTCACCGCCTGCGCCGTCGGGCTTGCGATCGCCGACAAGCGCTTCGGCCTGCAGGACAAGGCGGTCTCGTTCTTCGAGGACAAGCTGCCGCCTGTCGTCGACGACAAGCTCGCGGCGATGACGGTCGAAGATCTCCTGACCATGCGCACCGGTCACGCGTCGATGACCTCCGGCTCGGCGTGGCGGCCGATCAAGACCAGCTGGGTCGCGGAGTTCTTCAAGATCCCGGTCGTCTACCAGCCCGGCACCAAATGGGTCTACACCTCGGCCGCGACCTATCTGCTGTCCGCGATCGTTACGAAGACGACCGGGGAGGCCGTGGCCGACTATCTGAAGCCGCGGGTTTTCGATCCTCTTGGAATTTCAGGCTATGAATGGCCGGTCGGGCCGGAGGGCATTTCACCCGGGGCCAATGGCCTCAGCTGGAAGACGGTCGATTGCCTCAAGCTCGGCATCCTGCATGCGCAGAACGGCATGTGGGACGGCAAGCAGGTGCTGCCGGCCGAATGGGTGGCGGCGGTGCAGCAGCCCCACGTCAAGGACACCTACGGCTATCAATGGTGGATTGGCCCGGAGACGTTCTATGCCGACGGCCTGTTCGACCAGCTCAGCTTCGTGTTTCCCAAGCACAATGCGGTGCTGGCGATCACCGCCGGCATTCCGCAACGCAGCGGTTTCAACAAGCTGGTATTCCGTCATTTCCCGGCGATGTTCGCCGGTGCCGCGGTGAACAACGATGCCGACGCCGACAAGCTGAAGGCGCGGACGGCGGCCCTGCAGTTGCTGCCGGTGCTGGTGCCGGCCTCGTCGCCGGTCGCAGCGCAGATTTCCGGCAAGACCTGGCACATGCCTGACAATGCCGACGCGATCAAATCGATCAATCTCAGCTTCGCCGACAAGACCTGCACCTTCACGCTCGAGGACGGCAGAGGCACGCACCGGATCGAGGTCGGCCTCGATGCGCCGCGCGAGGGCACCACGACGATGACCGGCAACAAGCTGCATCACGAGTACCAGCCGGACGTGATGCGCGTGGTCGCGAGCGGCACCTGGCGCGACCTGCGCACCTTCGTGATGACCTGGACCTTCGTGGAATCGGCGTTTCGCGATACCGTGACCTGCACCTTCGAGGGACCGCAGATGCGGTTCGCGCGCAGCGTCAACGTCAACTCATTGGCGCTGGATATGCCGACCTTGATGGGAAAACTCGCATAGGCGCGACCGCAAATTGCGCGCTGCCATATCCGGCGCCGGCGCTTCCACCAAATTGTCACAGTCCCAGCGAAATCCGGCCCAAAGCCGCTGCCAACAAACCGCCGGATGGACCAAGTCGGCGAGGGACAAGCGTTGACCTACAAGATGATCGCAGAACGCGAGAACGAAACGGTCAGGATCGAGCGCGAGAGCACCTTCATCATCATCGCCAAGGCCAAGGTCTGGGCGAGCGAGGGATGGCAGGTGGTGATCACCGACAAGGACGGGAAATCATACCCGCCCGAGGAGTTCGACAAGCTGCTCGCGGCCTAGCGCTGCGCTGACACCAGCAGCATCATCGGGCGTTCGAGCTCGTCGGCCAGCTCGGGCATCGCCTTGATCTGCTCACGTGTCGGGGAGAATTCCTCGACATGGCGCAGCGTGAAGCCGGCGCCGATCAACGCGTTGAGCGTGGTGCCGATGGTGCGGTGATATTTCAGCACGCCCTTCACATACCAGTCGGTCCGGCGTTCGCCCTCGATGAAGTAGCGGTTGACCGGCCAGGTCTTGCGGCCGTCTTCGTCCCGCCCCCAGTCCGGATGAGCGGCCGCCATGTAGATCGGATGCTCGATGGTGAAGACCAGATACCCCTCCGGGACCAGCGCGCGATACAGCATGCGCGCCAGGCGATCGAAGTCCCTGATGTAGTGGAAGGTGAGGGCAGAGTAGGCGAGATCGAAGGTCGATTTCGGCAGCTCCAGCGTCTCGAGGTCGGCGATCTCGTAGGTGATCGCCGCATCCTGCGTCATGGCCGCGGCGCGGGCGATCATGTTCCGCGAGAGGTCGATGCCGAGCACGTCGGATGCGCCTTGCTCGCGCATCCAGCGCGACATCCAGCCGAAGCCGCAGCCGAGATCGACCACGCGCTTGCCCGCGACATCGGGCAGCATGGCGCGGATCGCCGGCCATTCGGGCGCGCCGAGCAGTCCGCGGACCTGCCGCGGCAACTGGCTGTAGCCGGCGAAGAAGCCGGGATCGTCGTAGATATTCTGCGCCATGGCTCTTTCTGTAACCGTCGCCGCGCCGTGTGGGAACCGCTGATTGTGGCGCGCCCGGCGCGCTGCTGGAACCAGACGCGGCGCTCAGTGGTTTCTGATGTCAGCAGTCGACAGCCGAGGAGAGCGCCATGTTAGCCGAGATGCAAATCCACACTATCGCGCGGCAGATGCTGTTGAAGCACGGCCCCGAGGCGATCGCCCAGGCCGCACAGAACGCCGTGGCCTGCGAGAGCAAGGGCGAGACCGACGACGCGCGCGACTGGCGCCATATCGAGGACGCGCTGAAGATGATGCGCGGACCGCATCAAAGCTGACGGCGGGCAGGGCAGACGTCCCCGCCGTCGCGCAACAGGACACTGGGATCGCGCAAGCGCGATCGCCGCAGATCTAACCGACGTACGCTAGCCCGCCCTGCGCCACCGCGGCACGGGATCGAGCGGCGTGCGGTAGAGCTCGCGCCGGTCGATGTCGGTGACGCGCACCGCGCAGCCGCGCGCCTTCAGCTCCGGCTTGACCTGCGACAGCTCGTTGGCGAGCTGGTCGGCGCGGTCGGAGGCGAGGCTGATGTCTTCGAGGATGATGGTTCCTTGATTACGGAACTCGTCCCCCACCACGAGATCGAAGGTGTAGTACGGCATTCCGAAGTCTCCGTTTCGGTTTGCATCACAGGGTAACACTGAGTCGAGCATTCCCTAAGATGCGTGGCGCACAATCGGCGTGCGATCGGCGCAAAAACGATGTGCAGCGCATCAAGCATGATGAACGAATGAGCCACGCCGCACGACGAAGGAGTCCTAGGATCCAGCTCACCGCCATGCCGTTAAGATTTGATTAAAACAGTCGTCGCAAGCTCAAGACCTAGTGGAATCGCAGCGGAACCGGACTCCGGGAACCGGCAGCTGCAGGAGAAGGCCGGTGGCGTAACGCCCGCCGGCCTTTTCTCGTTGTCGATGCCGCGGAGCTATAGCGTTTTCGAGCGAAGTGGACACCGGTTCGCGTGAAGAAAACGCGTCCAAACAACAAGCTAAAGCGTGATGGCATTAAGTTCGATAGCCTGAATTTTTGAGGTAGTTGGCACATTCCTCGGAGGTGAAGGCGTC
>NZ_JAQOSR010000174.1:0-17434 GCF_046718885.1 Bradyrhizobium sp. UFLA01-814
CGTCAAGCGCCAAGGACCCAACGGCTTCCCGCCCACCCTCATCCTGACAGACTTCCAAGACACAGGGACCCATTACCACAGGATTGTGTTGCGAGACCAAGCTGCGGCCACGGCCTCGCGCAACAACGAACAACGGTGGTTATGGGTCCCGGGTCGCGCTTCGCTTGCCCGGGACGACGTTGAATATGTGGCTGCGCAACTCCGCCGCCATCTGCCGCGGCGCGGGCGGCGGGTTGGCGAGGTCGGCGGCGAGTTGCGCGTAGCAAACCTTTGTTTCCCTTTTGCAAAGGCCGTGCTGCTTGTGACCTCTTCTCAAACCTGGCACGCGTGGAAATCGCAAGGCACGCTATCGATCGCGCAGCCCGGACCAATTGCCAGCGGTCAAGTCTGGCTGCGCCGACCTAAACTCGTCCGATGACCCCGGCGCCCACGGAAACTCTCCGCCTCGATCCGGGAATATGATCTGGTGGCATTCAAAGTTGTCGTTTCCGTAAAACCATCTGCTCCACCCGAGATGGGATCGATAATGCTCGACAGCGACCGGGAGCAGCACCGCGGAGGCATTCTCGAATATCTCTTCCGTTAGCTCGCCAACAGGAAACCGTCGTCCAGCCTCGAGTTCGCGATAGATGTGCCAGAATGTATCCTGGGCGTTCTCCATCGACATTGAGAAAAGGATCAATTCCGGAAGCTTGAATCTCAGCCAAAATCCGGTGGTGTACGAGAAGCCCGGACCTGCGTCGTCCGATGCGACATGCGTACCGAACCAGCCATGTCGTCGGATCCGCTCGACGAAATTCTGCTCGTGTTTGTCGAGCCGCTCCGGAGCAGCATCGAGCGCTGTGAACACCCCCTACTCCGCCGCCATCTGCCGCGGCGCGGGCGGCGGGTTGGCGAGGTCGGCAGCGAGTTGCACGTAGCGAACCTTCGCCTCCTTGATCGCCTTGTCCTTCACCGGCCCGTAGCCGCGGATGCGATCGGGCAACGCCAGCAATTCGACCGCAATATCGTGGTTGAGCGGCGACAGCAGGTTCAGCACGGTCGCGACATCCTTCTCGTAGCCCGCGATCAGATCGCGCTCGAGCTTGCGATCGGCGTTGTAGCCGAAGATGTCGAGCGGCGTGCCGCGCAGGAAGCGGAATCTTGCCAGCACTCTGAAGGCCGACATCATCCACGAACCGAAGGCGCGCTTCTTCGGCCGGCCCTGCGCGTCGAGCCCGCCGCCGAGGATCGGCGGCGCCAGATTGAAGTTGAACTTGAACTCGCCCTCGAACTGATCGCGCAGCTGCTTCTCGAAACGGCCGTCGGTGAACAGCCGCGCCACCTCGTACTCGTCCTTGTAGGCGAGCAGCTTTGCGTAGTTGATCGCGACCGCGCGCGGCAGCGCCTCGCCGTAGCCGCCCTTCGTGGCGGTGTCGCGAACCTGGTCGACCAGCTTGCGGTAGCGTCTTGCCAAACTCGCGCTCTGATAGTCCGTCAGAAGCGCCATGCGGTGGGTGATGATCTCGTCGAGCGACATCGCATCCAGCGTCTTGACCGGGGCTGCGTCGTCATCCTGCCCCTTCATCATCGCGGCGAGGCGCGCCGGATCGGCCGCGGCCAGACGCCCGAGCTGGAACGCCTGCGTGTTCATCTTGATCGAGACGCCGTTGACCTCGATCGCCTGCAGAATCGCCTCCGCCGACAGCGGCAGCAACCCGCGCTGATAGGCAAAGCCCATCATCATGATGTTGGTGGCGATGGAGTCGCCGAGCAGCGCCTCGGCCGGCTTGGTGAAGTCGAAGAAGGCGGAGTCCTTGCGCAGCTCGGTCTCCAGCACGCTGTTGACCTTGCGGCTCTGGAAGTTGAAGTCGCGGTTCAGGATGAAGTCCGCGGTCGGGATCACGTGGCTGTTGATGATGCCGACGGTGCGGCTCGCATCGCACAGCGTGATGGTGTCCTTCGACGCCGCCACGACCTCGTCGGCCGCAAGTACCAGATCGGCCGTTCCGGTCACGATGCGCGAGCAGGTCACGTCGGCGGTGTGCTCGGAGAGCCGGACGTGGCTCAGCACCGCGCCGCCCTTTTGCGCGAGACCTGACATGTCGAGGATCATCGAGGCCTTGCCCTCGATATGCGCGGCCATGCCGAGCAGCGCGCCGATCGTCAGCACGCCGGTGCCGCCGACGCCGCCGACCGCGATGTTGTAGGGCCGGTCGAGCGCGGGCTTGGAGGCTGGCTCCGGCAGATTATCGATGCTGCCGAGCTCGGGCGGCGCGCGACGCCTGAGCTTGCCGCCATCGACCGTGACGAAGGACGGGCAAAAGCCCTTCACGCAGGAATAATCCTTGTTGCAGGTCGACTGGTTGATGGTGCGCTTGCGCCCGAGCTCCGTCTCCAGCGGCTCGACCGAGATGCAGTTCGACTGCACCGAGCAGTCGCCGCATCCTTCGCAGACGGCAGGATTGATCAGCACGCGACGCTGCGGATCCTCCATCAGGCCGCGCTTGCGGCGACGGCGTTTTTCGGCGGCGCAGGTCTGCACGAACACGATCGCCGACGTGCCCTTGGTGTCGCGGCACATCTTCTGGACGTTCTCGAGGTCGTCGCGATGGAACAGCTTGACGCCGGGCGCGATCGTATCGGCCGGATAGGCGTCCGGATTTTCCGAGACCAGATAGATCTCGCGGATGCCTTCGGCATGGAGCTGGAAGGTGATCTGCTGCGGCGAGAGATCGCCGTCGTGGCGCTGGCCGCCGGTCATGGCGACCGCGTCGTTGTACAGGATCTTGTAGGTGATGTTGGCCTTGGAAGCGATCGACTGGCGGATCGCGAGAATGCCGGAGTGGAAATAGGTGCCGTCGCCGAGATTGGCAAAGACGTGGTTCTCGTTGGTGAACGGCGCGATGCCGACCCACGGCACGCCCTCGCCGCCCATATGGGTGAAGGTCTCGGTCGAGCGGTTCATCCACAGCGCCATGAAGTGGCAGCCGATGCCGGCCAGCGCGCGGCTGCCTTCCGGCACCTTGGTCGAGGTGTTGTGCGGGCAGCCCGAGCAGAAATACGGCGTGCGGCTGACCGGCGCGGTCGCTTGCATCTGCGTCGACTGGCGGCCGTTGAACCAGTCCGCCTTGGCGCGCAGCATCTCGGCGATTTCAGGATTGAGATTAAGTCGAAGCAGCCGTTCGGTGAGCGAGCTCGCAAGCGAGGCCACGCTGAGCTCGGCGGCGAAGGTCAGGAAGCGCTTGTCGTGATCGTCCATCTTGCCGACGATGCGCGGACGCACGTCGTCGCGCCAGTTGAACAGCTCCTGCTTGACCTGGTTCTCGACGATCTCGCGGCGCTCCTCGACGATGAAGATCTCCTCGAGGCCGACGGCGAAGTTGCGCACGCCTTCCGGCTCCAGCGGCCAGGGCATGCCGATCTTGTAGAGGCGGATGCCGATCTTGGCGGCGATCTCGGGCGTGATGCCGAGCTCGCGCAGCGCCTGGCGGATGTCCTCGTAGCTCTTGCCCGAGGCCATGATGCCGTAGCGCGCGTTCGGCGAATCCATCGTGATGCGGTTGACTTTGTTGGCACGGGCGAAGGCGATCGCGGCAAAGCCCTTGTAGTCCTGCAGCCGGCGGTCCTGCTCGAAGCGGTCGTCGGGCCAGCGGATGTTGAGGCCGCCGGGCGGGAGCTCGAAATCAGTCGGGATGATGAACGGCGTCATCTCGTCGGTGAGGTCGATCTCGGCCGTGGTCTCGACCGTCTCGGTAATCACCTTCATGCCGACCCAGCAGCCCGAGTAGCGCGACATCGCGATGCCGAGCAGGCCCATCTCGATCATTTCGTGGATGCTGGAGGGGTAGAGGTAGGGCATCAGCGCGGAGATGAAGGCGTGGTCGGATTGATGCGGGACGGTGGAGGATTTCGCGCCATGGTCGTCGCCCGCAAGGCAGAGCACGCCGCCATGCTTGGCGGAGCCCGCCGCATTGCCGTGGCGGAACACGTCGCCGCAGCGGTCGACGCCGGGGCCCTTGCCGTACCAGATGCCGACTGCGCCATCATATTTGGCGCCCGGCGACAGGGCGAGTTGTTGCGAGCCCCAGATCGCGGTGGCCGCGAGGTCCTCGTTCACGCCGGGCTGGAATTTGATGTTGTACTGCTCGAGATGCTTGCGGGCGGCGAACAACTGCTGGTCGTAGCCGCCGAGGGGGGAACCGCGATAGCCGGAGATGAAGCCTGCCGTGTTAAGGCCCGCGGCGCGGTCGCGCCTGATCTGCGCCATGGGCAGGCGGACCAGCGCCTGGATCCCGGTCATGAAGACGTGGCCGGTGCCTTGGGTGTATTTCTGGTCGAGGCTGATAGGCCCTTGGTTGATTCCCATTTAGCCCTCTTTTCGCTGGTCGCGACGACTGCTTTTTAGCTAGTCATCCGAGCTTGTTAGAACCAGTCTATGTCGGATTTTCCGGCGCGCGCAGCACAATTCTGGGCGACCAGGCCCGTCGCTCAAAAATCGCAATTTCGTGCCGGGAATATTGCAGGGCCGTTTCGGTTTCTGTCGCAGGACAGGCCCGCGGCGAAATGGCGTAACGCGTCTTGTGGACCGAAAGGTGATTGGATGCGGCGACGATTTCGAACGACGGGCGCGATTCTGGTCGCCGCGCTGTTGTGCGGTGCGCTCACGGCAAGCGAATGTGCCGCGGCGCCGGCCGACGACGTCATCGCCCGCGGCAAGGCGCTCACGATCGCCGGCGACTGCGCCAGCTGCCACACGGCTGATCCGGCAAAGCCCTTTGCCGGGGGCAAGCGGATCGACACGCCGTTCGGTGCGGTGTTCTCGCCGAACCTCACCCCCGACCGCGATACCGGCATCGGCGGCTGGAGCGACGACGATTTCCTGCGCGCGCTGCGGATGGGCGTCTCGCCGAGCGGCGCGCATTATTTTCCCGCCTTCCCCTACCCGTACTTCACGAAGCTGATCCGCGACGACATCCTGGCGATCCGCGCCTATCTCGCGACGCTGGCGCCGGTCAGCAACAAGGGGCCGCCGCCGGAGCTGCGCTGGCCTTTGAACTACCGCGTGCTGATGCGGGCCTGGAACGCGCTGTTCTTCACGGCGGGCATCATCCAGCCGGACCAGAACAAGGGTTCGGAATGGAATCGCGGCCGCTATCTCGTCGAGGCCCTCGCCCATTGCGGCGCCTGCCACACGCCCAAGAACGCCTTCGGCGCCGACCGGCGCGACCAGGCGTTCGGCGGCAGCATGGTGCAAGGCATGTTCGCGCCAAGGCTCGATGGCGCCGCGCGCAGCGGGCTGAAATCATGGAGCGTGGCTGACATCGCCGAATATCTGCAGAGCGGCCGCAACGGGCACAGCCATGCCGGCCCCCTGATGTCCGAGGTGGTGCTCAATTCGACCTCGAAGATGAGCGACGCCGATGTGCGCGCCATCGCGGTCTATCTGAAGAGCCTGCCCGCCGGCGCGCCGGAGCCGGAGATCACTCCGCCCTCGCCGGCGCAGATGAGCAATGGCGAACGCATCTATCGCGGCGCCTGCATCGCCTGTCATGAGCTCGACGGCACCGGCGCGCCGCGGATCTATCCGCCGCTGCCCGGCAACGCCAATCTGCAATCGGCCAATCCGGCAAGCACGCTGCGCATCATCCTCGACGGCGCGCAGACCGTGACGACGCCGCGCGCGCCGAACGGCGGCTCGATGCCGGCCTATCCGAAGCTCACCGACCAGGAGGTCGCGGACGTTGCGACCTACATCCGCAATGCCTGGGGCAACGCGGCGCCGGCCGTCACCGCGGACGAGGTCGCGAAGGCGCGGACGGCGAAATAGCCGTTCAACGCTCCTCGTCGCTGAACACGAATTTCGGCATCTCCCATCGGTAGCGGATCGCAAGCATGCGGAACGTCAGCCCGAGGGCGAAGGTCAGCGCCGTCCAGAGCTGGGCGTTCACCTGCAGCCCGGAGCCGGTCACATAGAACAGTCCGGTCACCACGGAGACGCTGGCGTAGAGCTCGCTGCGAAACAACAGCGGCACCTCGTTGCAGAGGATGTCGCGCAGCACGCCGCCGGCGCAGCCGGAGATCATGCCGGCGACGATCACGATCGGCAGCGAGACGTCGACTTGCGAGGCCACGTCGCAGCCGGTCATGGTGAACACCACAAGTCCGATCGCATCGAGCACCAGGAATGCGAGGTTGAGCCGGTGAACCAGCCGCGCCAGCAGGATGGTGGCGAAGGCGCCGGCGGCTGCGACCGCAAGGTAGATCGGGTGCGCGACCCAGAGCAGCGGATAATGCCCGAGCAGCACGTCGCGGATGGTGCCGCCGCCGAGCGCGGTGATCGCGCCGAGCATGCAGACGCCGGCCCAATCCATGCTGCGCCTGCCGGCCGCCAGCGCCGCCGTCATCGACTGCGCCGCAACCGCAATGAACGAGAGTACTTGCAGCACCGAATCGGTGGGCGGCATGGTCCACATTGAAAAGGCCTCATGAAACAGATTGGAACCCAAGGAATCGACGGTTCCTGCATGAACAGGTTGCAACATTGGCGCGGAACATCCTTGCGCGCCAGCCATTGTCCCATGCGTTTAGCTTTGAGGTGCTAACGGAGGAACTTTGCAATGGCCCATCAACCTGACGATCCGTATCGCGCCAACCTGACCGAGGACGAAATGCGCCGTCAGGCGCGCTTCAACAGCCTGGACAACGAGCTGCAGCCGGATCCGGAACTCCAGGAGGGACCGGCCAGCACCACCAAGATCGCGATGTTCGCAGTCGCGGTGGCCGTGGTGCTCGGTGCGTTGTTCTACGGCTTGAACAATACGTCGGTGCATGAGGCGGGCACGACGCCGTCAGCGCAGACCGCGCAGCAGCAGCCGGCCAATCCGGCCGCGCCGCCTCCGGGCATGCGCGACGTGACGCCGAAGCCGAACAGCCAGCCCGGCACGACCACGGGCGCGGCACCGGCGCAGCCCGCGTCGCCGTCGGCCAACAAGCCGACCGGGCAGGAGATCGACCGTTCGGCGACCCCGTCCGACTCGACCGGCGACAAGAACAAGTAATCCGCTCGCTATCGTGAGCGACGAAGCAGCGGGCCCAGCGGCCCGCTGCTTTTTTGCACGTGAGCCTACTTGAACATCTTGTTGAGCTCGCCGCCGGGATAGCCGTTGGCGAATTCGGTGAAGGTGCCCTTCTCGGCCATCTCCTTGGCCGCCTTCATCACGCCGGTCCAGGCCATCCGCGCCAGTGCCCCGCCGACGCTGATCCGCCGCACGCCGAGATCGGCAGCCGCTTGCAGCGTCAGCTCGGACGCCCCGCCGATCAGGAGATTGACCGGCTTTGGCGCGACCGCCTTCACGACCGCGGAAATCTCCTCCTTGGTCGCGATGCCCGGCGAATAAAGGACGTCCGCTCCTGCTTCCGAATAGGCCTGCAGCCGTTCGATCACCAGATTGAGGTCCTTCTTCCCCCACAGGAATGCCTCGCAGCGGCCGGTGAGCAACACGCCGCTGTTGTCGGCATCGATAGCCTTGCGCGCCGCCTTGATGCGCTCGACCGCAAGCTTGTGCTCGAACAGCGGGTTGGCGGCGTCTCCGGTGGAATCCTCGATCGAGAGCCCGGCGACGCCGGTCTTGACGCCGCGCGCGACATTGACCGCGACCCTGTCGGGCTCGACCGCGAAGCCGCCCTCGAAATCCGCATTGACGGGAATATCGACCGCCGCACACAGCGCGGTCAGGTGGTCGCAGACGTCGTCGACGGTGACGCGGTTGTCGGCCTTGGCGATGGTCCATGCAAAGCCCGCGCTGGTCGACGCCAGCGCCTTGAAGCCGAGATGCTGCAAGGCGCGGGCGCTGCCGACATCGAACGGATTCGGAATGATGAAGCACCCGCCCTCATGCAGCTTCTTGAAGGCGGCGCGTTTGTCAGCAGTTGGCAGTGGCATTGGTCGCTCCCTGGAGTCATTGGCCGCGCACAGATAGGCACCCACGCATCCGCCCGCTAGTGCGGCTCATGCACCGCGCGGCTGTCCTTCGGCGCCTGATCGCGTTCGTTCAGGCCGTAATCACGGATCACGCTCGCCACCCGCAGCCGGTAGTTCTCGAAGATCCGCGCGCGGCCCTTGGCCTGGGTACGGCGATGCTCGATCGTGTTGCGCCAGGCTTCCACCGCAGCCTCGTCGCGGAAGAATGACAGCGACACGAACTTGCCCTTCTCCGTGATGCTCTCGAACCGCTCGACCGAGATGAAGCCGTCGATCTCCTGCAGGATCGGCTTCAGCTCGGCGGCAAGGTCGAAATAGAGATCCCGGTGCTCAGGCTTCGGCCAGACTTCGAAGATCACGGCGATCATGGGCGCCTCCCGCACATTGCTGTTGTGGCCCCACTATAACTCGACCTTGCGGAGAAATGTCCGTTCCTCGGCGAGGATGAAACAGTTTTCTTCCGCGAAGTTGAAGTTCGCGACGCCCTCCTTGTCCTGGCGCAGCCGCGCGCGATAGGCCTCATAGGCGGCAAGGCTTTCGAACGAGATCAGCGCGAAGCCGATGTTGTTGGTTCCCTCATGCGGCATCCAGTAGCCGATGAGATCGCCGCCGCAGCGCGGGATGATCGAGAGCCAGTTCCGCGAATACTCCTCGAACATCGCGCGCTTGAACGGATCGAGCTGGTAGCGGATGAAGACGGTAACGGTCATTGATGGCCTCCGGTAATGTTTCCGCCATTGCGAGCGTCAGCGACGCACTCCTCGCAATGACGGCACGGTGGACAATAGCGGCTTGTCCGACCTCGATGCTTCGGCTATCATCGAACTATGAAAGCAGGACCCGACATCTCCCGGATCGCCGCTCTGGTCGGCGATCCCGCACGCTGCAACATGCTGACCGCGCTGATGACCGGCCGCGCGTTGACCGCGAGCGAGCTCGCGCAGGAGGCCGGCATCACGCCGCAGACGGCGAGCTCACATCTTTCCAAGCTCGAGGCCGGCGGGCTGATCGAGCCCGAGAAGCAGGGCCGCCACCGCTACTACCGCCTCTCCGACCCCGACGTCGCCGACGTGCTGGAAGGCCTGCAGGGCATTGCCGCCCGCGCCGGCCATATGCGGGTGCGCACCGGGCCGAAGGATCCGGCGCTGCGCCGCGCCCGCATCTGCTACGACCATCTCGCCGGCGATCTCGGCGTGCAGATGCTCGACAGCATGAAGCGGCAGAAACTGGTCCGTCAGAGCAAGCAGGCGATCGAGCTCACTGGCGAAGGCAAGCGATTCATGGCCGAGGAGCTGCAGATCGACGCTGATGCGCTGACGCATCCGCGCCGTCCGGTGTGCAAGGCCTGCCTCGACTGGAGCGAGCGGCGGCATCATCTCGCCGGCACGCTCGGTGCTGCCATGATGGACCGCTTCACCGAACTGAAATGGGCCGCGCGCGACGCTGCGCCGGGCAGTCGCGTGGTCAATTTTTCGCGCAACGGTGAGAAGCGATTCGCCGCGCTGTTCGGCCCCGACCAATAGCGGCGCGCCTTCCGGCAAGCATCGATGAACCGCCGGTCTCGCTTGCCTCGCCTTCCGATACATTTTCGCACGCTCGCCATGTGCGCGCGGCTGCCCGCGTCCGCGAAATATTTCGAAGTGATGCTGAGCCGGCTTGCGACGTGCTGACGCAGCTGTGAGCTGCAACATTCATGTCGCATTCAGGCCGCAACATTATGGTCGGCGACATCGGGCACGCCTTCTGCAATGATCCGGCCGGGCGAATCGGTAGACGAAAATTTGTTGCGGTGCCGCAGCGCGGCCCAAAATAAAAAAGGAGAAGACATGAAGTATCTTTTTGCTGCAGCAGTTCTGGTGACGACCGCATTCGCCGGCATCAGCGCCGCTGATGCGGCCGGTGGCTGCGGCCCCGGCTGGCACCGTGGCCCCTATGGCGGCTGCGTCAGGAATCGCGGCGTCGTCGTCGCGCCGGGCGCCGTCGTCGTGCGTCCGCCGGTCGTGGTCGAGCGCCCCGTCGTGGTGGCGCCGCGCGTCCGCGCCTGCCCCTACGGCTTTGCCTGGCGCTATGGCCGTTGCCGCCCGATCTGATCGCGGTACATTCCGAACTAACAAAACCCCGCCTGCCGCGGGGTTTTTCTTTTCGTCATGGAGTCGATATCACCAGCGGCGCCAGTGATGACGGCGCCAATGATGGCGGCGCCAGCCCCAATGCCTGCGGTGCCAGTGCCGGTGACGCCAACCCCAGTGGCGATGATGCCAGCGTACCTGCTCGGGCTTCATGCGGCCGACCTCCTCGCCCGTGGTGACGGCGGGATGCGCATCGCCAGCCGCTGGTGCGCGTGCATCCTGGTTGAGGGGAAGCGGCGCGAGCGGCGCCGCCTGCGCCGTCGCTGCGAAGGTGACGGCTCCGGCGGCGACACCGAAGGCCATCTTCAGAAAATCCCGGCGTTCCATGAGCGTTTCCCTTTGTTGCTGAGCTGGACCAACTGCGGCAGCGAGTTTTTGCCTCGCGACCTGAACGCTCGCTGAACCGCGCATTCACGTTTCATGGAACTCGGGGTTGTCGACGTCGTGACGTCACGCAACCATCATGCCGCCGCCGCCTCCTCCGCCAGCATCAGGAGGTCGCGCGTACGCGTCACCTCCGGCCAGTCACGGTTGAAGTCGGCGACCAGCCGCTTCATGTCATCGCTGTTCACCGCGCGCTCGAGCGCCTTCTCGTCGGCGAACTGATAGGTCGCCTGGTGCAGCGACGGATCGCTCAGGCTCCAGCATCGCCAGGCGCGCTCGGCGCCGAACGATTTCATCGCGTCGGGCAGATGCGCGCGCGAATACCAGGCATCGAAGGCGGGACGCCTCGCGGCATCCGTGACGGTGGCGCGGACGACGAAATAGGCTGCCGGCATTGTTTCCTCCATGGTTTCATTTCGCACACGCGGCCGGTCCATGCTCCGTGATATGTCGGTCTGCTGACAATGCCTGATCAGGGGGATCACCCATGCTTGCCCGTCACCGCACCGCCCTGCTCGCGTTCCTGTTCGCCCTCGGCTCCGCGCTGCCGGCTGCCGCCGAGGAGATCGCGCCGCCGCGCGAGGCGCAGATCGGACCGCGCCCGTTCTATCTGGTCGACAAGATGAAGGACGGGCCCCTGAAGCAGCAGCTCAGCCAATGCACCGGGCCGTTCCACAAGACCGACTTTTCGATCGGCCACCGCGGCGCCGCGCTGCAATTCCCCGAGCATAGCCGCGAATCCTATCTCGCCGCCGCGCGGATGGGCGCCGGCGTGATCGAATGCGACGTCACCTTCACCAGGGATCGCCAGCTGGTGTGCCGGCACTCGCAATGCGACCTGCACACCACGACCAACATCCTCACCGTGCCGGATCTCGCCGCAAAATGCACGCAACCCTTCAGCCCGGCCGATCCCGCCACCGGCAGGAAGGCCTCGGCGAAATGCTGCACGAGCGACATCACGCTCGCCGAATTCAAGCGGCTCACCGCGAAGATGGACGGCTTCAATCCGGATGCGCGAACGCCGGAGGACTACCAGAACGGCACGCCGCGCTGGCGCACCGAGCTCTACGCCAATTCCGGCACGCTGATGAGCCATGACGAGAGCATCGCCTTGATCAGGAGTCTCGGCGCAAAATTCACGCCCGAGCTGAAGGCGCCGGAAGTGGCGATGCCGTTCGACGGCGACTACACCCAGGAGACATATGCGACCCAGATGCTCGCCGCCTACAAGGCCGCCGGCATTCCGCCGAGCGAGGTGTTCCCGCAGAGCTTCAGCCTCAAGGACATCCTCTATTGGGTGAAGACCGAACCCGACTTCGCGAGCCAGGCGCTCTATCTCGAGGACCGCTACGAGAAAGCAGGCCTCGATCCGAACCGGCCGGAGACGTGGAAGCCGTCGATGCAGGAATTGAAGGCCTCCGGCGTCGCGATCCTGGGGCCGCCGATCTTCGCGATGCTGGCGCTGAACGACAAGGGCGAGATCGTCCCGTCGGCTTACGCCAGGGCGGCGAAGGCGGCCGGCCTCGATCTGATCGGCTGGTCGCTGGAGCGCGACGGCCCGCTGAACAAGGGCGGTGCATTCTACCACAAGTCGGTGAAGGCGGCGATCGACCGCGACGGCGACACGTTGACCGTGCTCGACGTGCTGGCAAAACAGGTCGGCGTCCGCGCGATGTTTTCCGACTGGCCGGCGACGACCACATTCTATGCGAACTGCATGGGGATGAAGTGAGGTCTTGCCGAGCGCGTTACGGCTGCTCCGCCCTACGCACCGTGCGCGCCCGCCATGACCATTCCGGCCGTTCCGCGCGCGGCAGAACAGGACTAGCATCATCGCCTTCCCGCCCGACGGGACAACACCACAGGGAGGCCGCCATGAAGCCAGGACAACCGGTCAAGGACGCCAGCCATCTCTACGAAGTCGAGCGCCGCGCCCAGCACGCCGCCCGCCCCGGCTTCCGCATCATGGAGCTGCAACTCTCGCCGACCCAGAAGGTGCCGTGGCACACCCACAGCAACATCTCCGACACCTTCTATGTGCTGGAGGGCCAGATGCGGCTGTTCCTGCAGGAGCCGAAGGAGGAAGTGAACCTGAAGGTCGGCGAGGTCTATGCCGTGAAGCCGACCCGCCCTCACCTCGTCACCAATGCCGGCACGACGTCGCTGACCTTTCTGATCCTGCAAGGCGTCGGCGAATACGACTACGTGCCGCTGGCGTCGGGCTGAGGACACGCGTCGCTTGCTGCGCCGTCGTCCCTGCGGAAGCAGGGACCCATAACCACCGCGTTACGTTGTTGAAGCAAGCTGTGGCCCCAACGTCGTGCAACAAGATCGAGCTGTGGTTATGGGTCCCGGGTCGCGCTGCGCTTGCCCGGGACGACCGAAGGATAGAAACCGATTCACATCTCAAACAGCCTGTACGGTGTCATCACCCGTGCATGCGGAATCCAGTTTCCCAGAGACGCCGGTGTTTGAGTCGAGAAGCCGCGGCGTACTGGATCGCCCGATCCCGTCTTCGCCAAGGCTTCGATGGGGCTTGTTGGGCACGCCGAAGCTTTGCGGAGGCGGCGAACCTGGCGATGACGGTGCGGGTTCCTCACACACGATCGTCGTCCTGGCGAAAGCCAGGACCCATAACCAGCGCATTCGGTGATGAACGGGATCGCGGCCCCAGCGCCGCGCAACCATTGAGATTTGGGGTAATGGGTCCTGGCTTTCGCCAGGACGACACTGAGTTTGTGGCGCCGCTTTGCGCGCCCGCCGCGCCTCACATCAGCTTCAGCGGCGCATCGTGAACCAGCCGCAGGTCGATATTGCCGATCAGACGCGCGCGGCGCGCCTCGGCGGTGCTGATCGCAGCCTCGGTCTGCCGCAGCGTGCTGACATTCGATCCGAGCGACACGATGCCGCCGAGCACCAGTGCGATCGATCCGAGTGCCGCAGTCTGACCAGCGCCTAACAGCCCAAGCAGCGCGACGGCCAGCAACGCAAACCCGCCTGCGATCGCGACCTTCGACCCGAGAATGATCCGCCGGGAGCGCTCGGCGCTCTCGGCAAGCTCCTCGATCTGCGCCTCGATCTCGGAGATCTCGTCGGTCGGCTCGTCTTCGGTCATCAAGTTCGAACCTGTAGGGCGGGTCAGGCGGAAGCCGTAACCCGCCACGGATCGTGCGGAACGAAGATGGTGGGTTACGCCTTCGGCCAACCCACCCTACGCTCTCCTCACAACGGCAGATTGTCGTGCTTCTTCGCCGGGATTTCCACCTTCTTGTCCTTCAGCATCGCCAGCGCTCGCGCGATCCGCCGCCGCGTCGAATGCGGCATGATGACGTCGTCGATGTAACCGCGTTCGGCAGCGATGAAGGGGGACAGGAAGCGGTCTTCGTATTCCTTCGTTCGCGCGGCGATCTTGTCGGGGTCTCCGATGTCACTTCGGAAGATGATCTCCACCGCGCCCTTGGCGCCCATGACAGCGATCTGCGCGGTCGGCCAGGCGTAGTTCATGTCGGCGCCGATTTCCTTCGACGCCATGACGTCGAAGGCGCCGCCATAGGCCTTGCGGGTGATGATGGTGACGAGCGGCACCGTGCACTGCGAATAGGCGAACAGCAGCTTGGCGCCGTGCTTGATCAGGCCGCCATATTCCTGCGCGGTGCCCGGCAGGAAGCCCGGCACGTCGACGAAGGTGACGATCGGGATGTTGAAGGCGTCGCAGAACCGCACGAAGCGCGCGGCCTTGCGCGAGGCATCGCTGTCGAGCACGCCGGCCAGCACCATCGGCTGGTTGGCGACGAAGCCGACGGTGCGGCCGGCGATGCGGCCGAAGCCGGTGACGATGTTCCTGGCGAAGGTCTCCGAGATCTCGAAGAAGTCGCCCTCGTCGACGACCTTCAGGATCAATTCCTTCATGTCGTAGGGCTTGTTCGGATTGTCGGGGATCAGCGTGTCGAGCGACATATCGACCCGCCCGATGTCGTCGAAGCTCGGCCATTCCGGCACGCCGTCGGTGTTGTTGCTGGGAAGGAAGTCGATCAGGCGGCGCATCTGCAGCAGCGCGTCGACGTCGTTCTCGAACGCACCGTCGGCGATCGAAGAGCGCGTGGCGTGCACCGAGGCGCCGCCGAGTTCTTCCGCCGTCACCACCTCGTTGGTAACGGTCTTCACCACGTCGGGGCCGGTGACGAACATGTAGCTGGTGTTCTTCACCATGAAGATGAAGTCGGTCATCGCGGGCGAATAGACGTCGCCGCCGGCACAGGGGCCCATGATGACGGAGATCTGCGGGATCACGCCCGAAGCCTGCACGTTGCGGCGGAACACGTAGGAATAGCCCGCGAGCGCCGCGACGCCCTCCTGGATGCGCGCGCCGCCGGCGTCATAGAGACCGATGATCGGCGCCCTCGCCTTCATCGCCATGTCCTGAAGTTTCGTGATCTTCAGCGCGTGGGTTTCGGAGAGCGAGCCGCCGAACACCGTAAAGTCCTTGGCAAAGACAAACGTCTTGCGGCCGTTGACCGTACCCCAGCCGGTGACGACGCCGTCGCCGGGGATCCTGGTCTTCTCCATGCCGAACTCGATCGAGCGGTGCTCGACGAACATGTCGAATTCCTCGAATGAGCCCTTGTCCAGCAGGAGCTCGATCCGCTCGCGGGCGGTCAGCTTGCCGCGGGCGTGCTGCGCCTCGATGCGCTTTTCGCCGCCGCCCAGCTTGGCGCCGGCGCGCCGCTCTTCGAGGGTATCGAGGATATCTTTCATTTGTTTCCGCCCGTGTTAGCTACAGTCCGCGTCCCGGCGCGAGCCGAGGTCCGCTTCGTTCGGAAATGGCTTTAGCACGGCCGTTTCGGAACCGGAAAGCCGCTTGTGAGCGGGTTCGGGCGCAAAAACGGTAGGATTTTCCGACATCTGGGGAGACAGCGATGACTGATACGACCACGGCCGAGACCGGTGCCGCGACCGGCGGGGTGCGCACCCTGCTCCGGCTGGAGGGGCTGGTGCTGTTCCTCGGCATGACCGTGCTCTACTACAAGTGGGAGGGTTCCTGGCTGGTCTACGTCCTGCTGTTCCTGGTGCCGGACATCAGCTTTGCCGCTTACTTGATCAGCCCGCGGGCCGGCGCCATCGCCTACAACGCCGCGCACACCTATCTGGCGCCGGTGGCGCTGATGACGCTGGGTTTTGCCGGCGAAGGACCGCTGGTGCTCTCGATCGCGATGATCTGGCTCGCCCATATCGGGATCGACCGCGCGCTCGGCTACGGGCTGAAATATTCTGTTGGTTTTGGCTTCACCCATCTCGGGCGGATCGGGAAGGCGCAGGAGCCCGCCTAGCGGCCCGCTCCCTGACGTCACGCACGGCCGGTCAAATTGACAGCGTGCGCGTCGATTGCTGTAGTCGCGGCCAATCAAGACAACCTCCGGGGGAATCGATGCTGACAGACTGGCGCCTGGCCGCGACCGCGATCCTGTTTTGCTGCGCCGTGCTGTTCACCTGCATCGAGACCAGCGCGCAGCAGATTCCGAAGGAGATCGCGGCACGCACCGAAAGAGGCCAAGCGCGACGTGGTGCTGACCGAGTATCCCGATTCCGCGCACGGCTTCGATGCCGGCCTGATCGGCAACAATACGGTGGTGGAAGCGACGGGATCGCAGACCGTGCGCCACTGCACCATCAGCGAAGGCGAAGGCGGCGTGCTGATGAATGCATCGACCCAGGCGCCGTTCAGCTACAAGGACGTCTGTGTCGAGCTCGGCCCGCATGTCGGCGGCAACCCGACCACCGCGATCGAGGCCCGCAAGGCAGTCAGCGATTTCCTGCAGGCGCTGTTCAAGCCGGGCTGACGAGGCCCGAACTCTATATCCTCATCCTGAGGAGCCGCGAAGCGGCGTCTCGAAGGATGCAGGCCCGCCTGTGGCCTCATGGTTCGAGACGCGCGTTTCGCGCTCCTCGCCATGAGGAGAGATAGACGTCAGGCGAAGCGGCGCGCGAACACCACGCAGGCCACGACCAGCAGGGTCGCTGCGATCATCGACCAGGCCACCTGCTCGTGCAGCAGCAGGCCGGCCAGCGCGAGGCCGAAGAACGGTTGCAGCAGCTGCAATTGGCCGACGCTGGCAATGCCGCCGATCGCAAGCCCGCGATACCAGAACACGAAGCCGACCAGCATGCTGAAGATCGAGACATAGGCGAGCCCGAGCCAGGCCGGCGCGCCGATGCCCTGCCAGCTCGGCGGCAGCGTCATGATCGTCATCACGAGCACCACCGGCACTGAGAGCACCAGCGCCCAGGAGATCACCTGCCAGCCGCCGAGCCGCCGCGACAGCGCAGCCCCCTCGGCATAGCCGAGGCCGCAGACGATGATGGCGGCGACCATCAGGAGGTCGCCGGTCAGCGACGCCGATCCGTCGCTCGACAAGGCGAACGCGCCGACCGTCGCGCTGCCGATGCAGGAGAACAGCCAGAACAGCGGCTGCGGCCGCTCGCCGCCGCGCAGCACGCCGAACACGGCGGTCGACAGCGGCAGCAGCCCGATGAACACGATCGAATGCGCCGAGGTGATGTGCTGGAGCGCGAGCGCTGTGAGCAGCGGAAAGCCGATCACGACGCCAAGCGCGACGATAGTCAGCGACACCAGGTCCTTGCGCTGCGGCCAGGGCTGCCGCAGCACCGCCAGCAGCACAGCGCCGAGCAACGCCGCGATCGCCGCCCGCGCCGAGGTCAGGAACAGCGGCGAGAACCCGGCGACGGCCACGCGGGTCGCCGGCAGCGAGCCGCTGAAGATAATCACGCCGAGCAGGCCGCTGCCCCAGCCGTCGATCGAAGCCTTGTCCATCGTACCTCACCTTCGGGGCGCGTCGCGAGATGAGGTCGAGCCGCGAACTGCTCCCTCTCCCGCTTGCGAGGGCTTTGCGCAATCGGGCGTGCGCGGGTGCAGGCCAGTGTCAGGCATTTTTTTGCG
>NZ_JAQOSR010000175.1:0-17261 GCF_046718885.1 Bradyrhizobium sp. UFLA01-814
GGTCAGTAGGCCGATGCAGTGCTCTGGTCGAGAAAGAGGCCTCTGGCGCGGCCGGTGCCCACCTACACCTCCAGCCATTCCTCGCGAACGGCCGCATTGCTCTTGAGCTGGTCGGGTGTGCCTTCGAACACGACGCGGCCGTGGCCCATGATGTAGACCCGGTTCGAGATCTTCATCGCGATCGACAGCTTCTGCTCGACCAGGAGGATGGCGACGCCGGCCTTGGCGATCCGCGCGATCAATTCGCCGACCTGCTGCACGATCAGCGGCGCCAGGCCTTCGGTCGGCTCGTCGATCATCATCAGTTCGGGGTCGCCGAGCAGCGTGCGGCAGGTGGTCAGCATCTGCTTCTCGCCGCCCGACAGCACGCCCGCCGGCGTGTCGGCGCGCGCGGCGAGGTTCGGGAACATGTCGAGCATCTCCTGCAGCCGCCACTTGCCGGGGCGGCGCGGGTCCTTGATGCCGAGGATCAGGTTCTGGCGAACCGTCAGTCCGGGGAAGATGTCGCGATGCTCCGGCACGTAGCCGAGGCCGAGGCGGGCGATCTTGTGGCTCGGCAGGCCCGCAATGTCCTGGCCCTTGAAGCGGATGGTGCCCTGCGGCGGCACCTCGCCCATGATCGCCTTGACGGTGGTGGAGCGGCCGACGCCGTTGCGCCCGAGCAGGCTGACGACCTCGCCGGCCGCGATGTCGAGATCGACGCCTTGCAGGATGTGGCTTTTGCCGTAATAGGCGTGAAGATTCCTGACCTCGAGCATCAGTCGACCTCCTCGCCGAGATAGGCTTCCTTGACCTTCGGATTGCCGCGGATCTCCTCGGGCGTGCCGGAGGCGATGATGTGGCCGTAGACCAAGACCGAGATGCGGTCGGCGAGGCCGAACACCACGCTCATGTCGTGCTCGACGATGACGAGCGTGCGCCCTTCGGTGAGGCGGCGGATCAGCGCGACGGCCCGCTCGGTCTCGGCGTGGCTCATGCCCGCGGTCGGCTCGTCCAGCATGATGACGCTGGCGCCGCCCGCGATCGTGATGCCGATCTCGAGCTCGCGCTGCTCGGCATAGGTCAAGAGTCCCGCCGGCACGTCGCGGCGATGGCTGAGATGGATGTCGTCGAGGATCTGCGCGGTGCGTTGCTTCACCTCGGGCAGATTGTCGACGTTCTTCCAGAACGCGTAGCGGTGGCCGGTCGCCCACAGCACGGCGCAGCGGACGTTCTCCCACACCGTCATGCGGGCGAACACGTTGGTGACCTGGAACGAGCGCGACAGCCCGCGCCGGTTGATCTCGAACGGCCGCAAGCCCGAGGTCACCTCGCCGTTGAGGCGGATCTCGCCCGAGGTCGGCTTGATGTGGCCGCTGATCAGGTTGAACGTCGTCGACTTGCCGGCGCCGTTGGGGCCGATGATGGCGTGACGCTCGCCCTTGGCGACGCTCAGATTGAGGTCGCGGATGATGGCGACATTGCCGAAGCTCTTCTCGACGGCGTTGACTTGGATGGCTGCGGTCATGCGAGATACCCCCGGTCACGGGCCACCGTCGCGGCGCGATCCCAGGCTTCCGCAACGCGCCGCCAGGTGATGCGCGCGACCAGGAAGCCGCCGACGAGCAGGACTGCCGCAGCGACCCAGGTCGTCGGCGCGGTGGCGACGAACGGGATGCCGAGCAGCTTGATGGCGTCGCCACCGGAGAAGCGTGCGACGGTCTCGATGGTCAGGATGATACCGAGCGCCAGCGCCAGCGTCGGGATCGCCGCGACCAGATAGGACGGGATCACGGAACGAAGCGTTCCGGCGCGGATCAGCGGACGGTGCTTCATCAGGATGCCGGCGATGCCGCCGGGCGCGAACATCACAATGCCGATGAAGATGATGCCGAAATAGAGCTGCCAGACCGAGGTGACGCTGGTTAGCCCAAGCTGCAGATAAGTCACCAGGATGGCGCCGAGGATCGGACCGAAGAAATAGGCGGTGCCGCCGATGAACGCGGAGAACAGCACGAGGCCCGACTGCGTCGCGCCGAGATAGGCCGAGTTGGCGATTTCGAAATTGATCGCGGTCAGCCCGCCGGCGATGCCGGCAAAGAAGCCGGCGAACATGTAGGCGAGATAGCGCACCACATGCGGATCGTAGCCGATGAACTCGACGCGCTCCGGATTGTCGCGCACCGCATTGCAGATCCGCCCGAGCGGCGTGCGGGTCAGCGCGTACATCGCGATCGCCGACACCATCACCCAGAACGCGATCAGGTAATAGACCTGGATCTGCGGCCCGAAGGTCCAGCCGAACATCGGCATCAGCGAGGTACGGTCGGTGGTGATGCCGGACTCGCCGCCGAACACGCTGCGCAGGATCAGCGACGACGAGGCGACCAGTTCGCCGATGCCGAGCGAGATCATCGCGAACACGGTGCCGGCGCGCTTGGTCATGACCCAGCCGACGATCAGCGCGAACGCCATGCCGCCGATGCCGCCGATCAGCGGGATCACCGGCAAAGGGATCGGCCAGTTGTGGCTGGCGACGGCATTCATGGCGTGAACGGCGAGGAAGCCGCCGAGGCCGTACTGCACCGCATGGCCGAACGACAGCAGCCCGGTCTGGCCGAGCAGGATGTTGTAGGACAGCGCGAAGATGATCGCGATGCCGATC
This sequence comes from Bradyrhizobium sp. UFLA01-814, assembly GCF_046718885.1. NCBI lineage: Bacteria > Pseudomonadati > Pseudomonadota > Alphaproteobacteria > Hyphomicrobiales > Nitrobacteraceae > Bradyrhizobium > Bradyrhizobium sp. UFLA01-814. The sequence goes on from NZ_JAQOSR010000175.1 coordinate 2,645, forward strand.
AGGCAGAACGAGGTCAGCGAGCCGCCGGCGCCGAAAACCAGCGGCAGCGCGACCAGCGCGACCGCGGCGAGCAGCCAGACGGCATAGAAGCTCAGGGCGCTGCCGGGCTCCTGCTTGGCCGCAGCGATGGAGGGCGTGGAAGCGTTGGTCATGACTCGCGCGTCCCCAGCAAGCCCATGGGGCGGAAGATCAGGACCAGCACCAGCAGCACATAAGGCAGGATCGGCGCGATCTGCGCGATCGTGACGTTCCAGATGTCGGTGAGCGGCGAGGGACCGAGGCCCGGATCGAGCGGGCCGAATACGCTGGCGAGCGACCCGTTCAGCGCGACCGCGAAGGTCTGGATCAAGCCGATCAGGAGCGAAGCGATGAAGGCGCCGGGCAGCGAGCCGAGGCCGCCGAACACGATGACGACGAACAGGATCGGGCCGAGCAGCGCGGCCATGTCGGACTGCGTCACCAGCGAGGGGCCGGCAATGACGCCGGCGAGACCCGCGAGCGCGCTGCCGACGCCGAACACCAGCATGAATACGCGGCCGACATTGTGGCCGAGATGGCCGACCATGCTCGGATGGGTCAGCGCGGCCTGCACGATCAGGCCGACGCGCGTCTTCTTCAGCGTCACCAGGAGCGCGATGAAGATCACGACCGACACGACAAGCATGAAGATCTTGTAGGCCGGGTAATTGGTCGAGAACACGGTGAAGGCGGGGAAGTCGAGCGCCGCCGGGACGCGGTAGTCGACCGGGCTCTTGCCCCAGATCATCGAGACGATCTCTTCGATCGCGAACGCAAGTCCGAAGGTCAGCAGCAGTTCGGCGACATGGCCGTGCTTGTGGGTGTTGCGCAGGCCGTAGCGCTCGACCGCCATGCCGACCGCGCCGACCAGCAGCGGCGCCAGCACCAGGGCCGGCCAGAATCCGATCCAGCGGGTGAGCTGAAAGCCGAAAAACGCGCCGAGCATGTAGAAGCTGGCATGCGCGAAGTTCAGCACGCCCATCATGCTGAAGATGACGGTGAGCCCGCTGGACAACAGGAACAGCAGCATGCCGAACAGGACGCCGTTGAGCGTCGAGATGACGATCAGCTCAGCCACGGCGCACTCGCTTGAGACTGGAACGGTTCACGTGTTCAAAGACCTGTCGCTGAAATGAACTGCTTGTCATTCCGGGATGGTGCGCAAGCACCAGACCCGGAATCTCGAGATTCCGGGTTCGATGCTTGCGCATCGCCCCGGAATGACTGAGACGGCCGATCAGGGCCGCTTCATGTTGCAGGTGGTCGGAAGCATCGTCTGCGCGGTGTCGATCTTGGACACGATGCGCCAGCCCCAGCCGGTGTTTTCCTCGTCGAACGGCTCCTTGGTCTTGTCGGCCAGCGAGCCGAACGAGGAGATGTAGATCGGCTGGAAGAACTGGTGGTCGTCCTTGCGGATGAAGCCCTCGCCGCCGTCGAACACTTCGAACTTCATGCCTTCGAGCGCGGCCGCGACCTTCACCGGATCGATCGAATTGGCCTTCTCGGCGGCCGCCTTGAACATCCGCATCTCGTTGACCGCGCGCGGATACCAGACGGAAATGCCGGTCTTGGCGCGGAAGTCCTTCTCGAAATCCATCGCCGCCTTGTTGCCGGAGTTCGGGACGCCTTCGCTGATCTGGAAGACCTGGCCTTCGAGGCCGGCCTGCTTGATCGCGGTCGGTCCGCCGGCGCCGCCGGCATAATAGGTGTACCAGTTGACCTTGAGGCCGGCGTCGGCCGCTGCCTTCAGCAGCAGCGCGAAGTCCTGGCCCCAGTTGCCGGTCACGACGGTGTCGGCGCCAGACGCCTTGATCTTGGCGATGTAGGGCGAGAAGTCGGTGACCTTGAGCATCGGATGCAGTTCGTCGCCGACGACCTGGATATCCGGCCGCTTTTCGCCCAGCATCTTGCGCGCCGTTGATCGCACCGACTGGCCGAACGAATAGTCCATGTTGATCAGATAGACCTTCTTGATGGACGGCTGGCCCTTCATGTAGTTGGTCAGCGCTTCCATCTTGATGTCCGAGTTCGCATCCCAGCGGAAATGCCAGTAGCTGCACTTCTCGTTGGTCATCGCCGGATCGACCGCGGCGTAGTTGAAGTAGAGCACTTCCTTGCCGGGGTTGCGCGAATTGTGCTTGGTGACGAAGTCTTCCAGCGCCGCGCCGACCGACGAGCCGTTGCCCTGGGTGATGTAGTGGACGCCGGCGTCGACCGCCTTCTGCGCCTGCACCAGGCTTTCCTGCGGATTGGTCTTGTTGTCGAGCGGGACGATCTCGACCTTGTGGCCGAGGATGCCGCCCTTGGCGTTCAACTCGTCGGCGAGATACTGAAACGTCTTCAGGCCGCCTTCGCCAACACTGGCGCCGCCGCCGGAGAGCGGATCGATATAGCCGATCTTGATGGATTCCTGCGCGGACGCCGCGCCTCCCAACACCGTCAGCGCTGCCGCGGCGGCAACGATCAGCCTATGCATCCTGCGTTCTCCCTTGCTCGTGTTTCTTGATCTTTAGCGATCGAGGCCGTCTCATAACCTCAATCGCCGAGCCTTCGCAACTTTCGCTTTGAATACTGCGTCAAGTTTTAGCGGAAGGTATCATGATGTTATAGGCTATATATCGTCGGAATCGGGCGCTGTTTTGAATTGCAGGTAAACTTTTGGATGAAGCGGTCGCTCTCGCGCCGGTTCACCTTTGGAACTGACGTCGTCCGGGCGTGCCTCAAAACCTCCCCTTGAAAAGGGGAGGTCGCTTCGCTCGTCAGAGCGAAGCGGGTGGGGATCGGCTCTCTCCGCATACATCATAGCCTGCCGCTGACCCCCATCCCGACCTTCCCTCTTTCAGGGGGAAGGAGAAAACTGGATCGCTACCGTGGCGGATCTAGCCCGGATGTCGGCGCGGCTTGAGGCCCGCAAGGAAGAGCCGCGCGAAATGATCGGCGATCTCGGCTGGAGACCAGTCACGCCGGGTCTTGAACCAGATCGGATACCAGTGACCCATTCCGGTGAGAATGCGCTCTGCGAAATAGGTATCAATGCGGCGGAAACGGCCCTCGTCGATCCAGCGCTGATAGCTGTTCTGGTCTTGCCGGATCGTCGCAAGCACGTCTCCGACATAGGCTTTCCGGTCTGCGTCGTTGAGATAGTTGATGTTGTGGTAGGTCGCCTTCGGGCCGCAGGGCGTGTCGTGCAGCATCAACAGCAGGCGGATTCGCTGCACGATGTGATCGAATGCCCCAAGGCTGTGCTCTTGCAGATGCTCGCGAATGCTGACTTCGCCGGCGAGCCCGCGTCGCAGGCAGGCCAGCAGCAGGCTCTCCTTTTCGCTGAAGTGATAGTAGATGCCGGCGCGGGTCATGCCCGCATCCACGGCGATGCTCTCGAGCGACGTGCCCGACGCGCCCCTGCGATTGAAACTGTCGGAGGCAATCGACAGCATCCGGTCGAACTTTGCGGCCCGCTTGTTCAGCGCTGTGCGAGCCTCGAGGAACGGGGCGAGGCTGAGCGCCTCGGGCATTTTGGGAAGCGCGATCTCGCGCCGGTAGACTCCGTGCGTGATGATGTCGTCGATGGCATCGATCGCCTGTTGCCGCGTGTAGTAGTCGCGTTCGGATAGCCAGAACGGCACCCAATCCAGGATGGAGATCAGCGCCACCGCCGTGAGCAGCGGCTCGTCGCAGGCGATCGAGCCGTCCGCCACGCCCCGATCCAGAATGTCGGCCAGCAGCGCGGCATTCTGCCAGCGCTTGGCATGGACCTCGCTGCTGTAGGGCGCGGCCAGCGCATCGATATCGCTGAACAGGATCATGCGCTGGCCTTCGGGCCTCAGCCTGCCGCGCACGAAGCGCCTGATGATCTCGAGCCCGTCAATGCCGGGCTCGGCGGCCGCCTCGATCTCGTGGCGATAGATTGCAAGGCCGCGCAGATAGCAGTGGAAGATGAGATCTTCCTTGTCGCGGAAATAGTGGTACAGCGCGCCCGGCACGGCCTGCACCGATGCTGCGACCTGCTCCATCGTCACGTTGGCATAGGAGTGACGGGCAAACAGCCGGGAAGCTGAGACGAGGATTTCTTCAGCCCGATCCGTCGGGTCGGCGGCGACTTGCAAGCTCGAATGCCCTTCCTGATCGCGGAACGAAAATCCGCCCGCGAGATAATCCCCTTGGCAGCCGCTTGTCGATCTGCGATAGACGGTGGCATACCATACACCAGCGGGTCTTGATTGTCTGGTGATGTGGCGACCGTCGGCCCGTGGATGCGGGACGGCCAATATCGACCGGGCATCGGTTCGGCAGCAGCTTCGGACAGGATTTTGGAGAGCAAGCCTTTCGTGAGGAGGGCTGTTGGAGAGAGCATGGCGCGCAACATTCTGATTTTGGGAGCTTCTTACGGCTCCCTGCTGGGGACCAAGCTGCTGATGGCGGGTCACAACGTGTCCCTGGTGTGCCGCAAGAACACCGCCGACCTGATCAACCGCGAAGGCACCGAGGTGCGGATCAAGCTGCGCGACGAGAAGGAGCACCGCTCGATCTTCTCGCGCGATCTGCCGGGCAAGCTCGATGCCGTCACGCCGGCCGATGTCGACGTGTCGCGCTACGACATGGTCGGCCTTGCGATGCAGGAGCCGCAATACACCAACCACACGGTTCGCGTGCTGATGATCAAGATCGCGGCGGCGAAGCTGCCCTGCCTGTCGATCATGAACATGCCGCCGCTGCCGTATCTGAAGCGGATCCCCGCACTCGCCGGCATGGACCTCGAGGAGGCCTACACCAACGCGCAGGTGTGGGAGCGCTTCGAGCCGGGCCTCGTCACGCTGTGCTCGCCCGATCCGCAGGCCTTCCGTCCGCCGGAGGAGAAGGCCAACGTGCTGCATGTCGGCCTGCCGACCAACTTCAAGGCCTCCGCCTTCGCCGACGACAAGCACAACAAGGTGCTGCGCGAGCTCGAAGCCGACATCGACGCGGTGACGCTCGACGGCCAGGACGTTCCGGTGAAGCTGAAGGTGTTCGATTCACTGTTCGTGCCGCTGGCGAAGTGGTCGATGCTGCTGACCGGCAATTATCGCTGCATCACGCCGACGGAGCCGCAATCGATCCGCGACGCCGTGCACGGCGACCTCAAGCGCTCGCAGGCGATCTATGATCACGTCGACGGCATTGCGCGCAAGCTCGGCGCCGACCCCGCGGATCAGGTGCCGTTCGCGAAATACGCCAAGGCCGCGGAAAGCCTGCTCAAGCCGTCATCGGCGGCCCGCGCGGTTGCCGCCGGCGCGCCGTTCATCGAACGCGTCGACCTGCTGGTGAAGCTGATTTCGCACCAGCTCGGCACGCCGAGCACCGAGATCGACCGCACGGTCGAGACCGTCGATCAGAAGCTGAACGAGAAGATCGTGCAGGGCGGCTCCGGCGCGGAGTGACGGAATGGGGCTGGCGAGGGCATGCGTGCCCTCGCCATGCATCGGCGATCTGCAATGTGCGCAATCGCGGTTGCCGGACGCATGGCTCGACCTGTCCAGATGAGATAGACTCGCCCAGCTACGGTTGGGAGCAACGGACATGCCGAGCAAATCGCTTCCTCTCCTTGCAATCTACGGCGACCTCGATCGCGCACGCGATATCATGCGCGCCTGGCAGCCGCTCGACCATCTTTCGCCCGACGACGCCGAGATCGTCGTGAAGGCGATCGCCGAGGGCATCGCGCGCGGGCGCCGGCACGGGCTCGAGATGGGGCAGTGTCATCAGGCGGCGTGAGCTACACGCTCAGCACTCCGATAGCGCATGTGAGGTGAGCACGCCGGTCAGGCTCCCTCTCCCCTTGCGGGAGAGGGTGGGGAGAGGGGTGGCTCCGGGCGAGATGATCGAAATGAAGTCAGCGCGCAATTTCGGCTACGTGTCGTGTGTGCTCGACTGAATGGGAGAGAGCGTGCCGTGCGGTACCCCTCTCCCCAACCTCGAGAGCGAGCTTCGCTCGCCTCGGACCCCCGCAAGGGGGGAGGGAGCCCTTCCGCCAGTGGCTCCCTTACGAGAAGTTAGTCACCAACGCGAAGCGACCGCTAGCCCTGATGCGTCACGGCCAAAACCGTCACCGAACGCGTCTGCTGGCTCGGCGTCTGGAAATCGATCGTCTGGCCGACCGACAATCCGATCAGCGCGGCGCCGACCGGCGTCAGCACCGAGATGCGCCGCAGCGCGATGTCGGCTTCGTGCGGGTAGACGAGCACGACCTCCCTGACGTCGCCGGTCTCGTCGTCACGGTAGCGCACAAGCGAGCCCATGCGGACCACGTCATGCAAATCGGCATCGTCGGCGACGAGCCGGGCGCGGTCCGTCTCGCGTGCGAGGAACTGGGCGACGCGGGGAAACACCGCCATGCTGGAATCGGCCAGCGCGCTGAGGCGATGCGCCTCGCTCGCGGTGATCACGATCGGCGGCAATGCCGGGGCGGTAAAGCTGCTCTGAATGGTTCGGGTCATGTCGGTTGATCTTTGTGGTTGATCGGAGGCGCACGAGCGCCGGCGCGCGAATATCTCGCGACGCGACGGACTGAAATGATTTGATGGCGTCGAGGAATCCGGACGGCGTGCGATCGCCGGCCGGCTAATTGCCTGCGTGCAAACGTCCGGCGCGCAATTCGCGGCGCGCAATACGGGTGTCGATGCGGAGCGTGTCGATCATGGCACCATCAACATAGCCGCTGGCGACGTCGCATCCATTGCGGCGAAAGCGCGCACGCGGGCCGCGTGGAACGATGCGCCACCGCCGCAAACAGGCCGGGCGTCAGGGCTGTCCGATGCCGGACAGGCCGAGCACCGCGCCGGCGGCAAGCGCGACAAGCGGATGGATGCGCGTCGTGGTGGTGGCGATCGCGACCATTGCCGCGATCAGGATCGTGCCCCAGCTCGAGGCCGATGCGTGGGTGATGACGATGGCGCTGGCAGTGACGAGGCCGGCGGTGACCGGAACCAGCCCGGCCTGCACGGTGCGGCGCCAGGGCCGGTCCTTGAAGCGTTCCCAGAGCCGAAGCGCGAAGCCTGTCACCAGCGACGACGGCCCGAACTTGGCGAGCGACGTCACCAGCACGCCGGAGAAGCCCGCGACATGCCAGCCGACCAGCGGCACAACCATCATGTTCGGCCCGGGTGCTGCCTGCGCCAGCGCGAACAGCGCGCCGAATTCCTGCGCCGTCATCCAGTGATGGACGTCGACCACCTGACGCTGCATCTCCGGCAGGATGGTGTTGCCGCCGCCGAAGGCGAGCAGCGAGAGCTCGGCGAAGATCAGCGCGAGCGTGACGAGGGTTGCGCTCATGACGCCTGCCTCGACCTGAGGACAATGCTGAGCGGCGCCAGCGTCAGCAGCGTCGGCAGCAGCGGCAAGCGAAACACCGCGATCGCCAGCACGCAGAGCGCGCCGATGAACAGGCCGAGCACATCGCGCCGCAGCGGCCAGGCGATCTTGATCGCGGTGGAAATCAGGAGCCCGGCTGCGGCGGCAGCGAGACCGCCGAACAGATGACGGACGACCGGGTCGTCGGCGAAGCGGCCATAGATCACGCCAAGGCCGATCACGACCGCGGTCGGCACCGCGATCAGGCCGAGGATCGCCGCAAACGCGCCGGGAATGCCGCGAAACTTCAGCCCGACCGCGACCGACATGTTGATGATGTTGCCGCCGGGCAGGAACTGGCACAGCCCGAGCAGGTCGGTGAACTCCGCGCCGGTGAGCCAGCCGCGCTTCTCCACCATCATGTGGCGCGCCAGCGGCAGCACGCCGCCGAAGCCGGTCAGTCCGAGGATGAAGAAGCCCGTGAACAACTCGCCGACATCAGGCGCGACATGCTTGGTGGTTTGCGCGGCGGGGATGGCGTCCATCGGCGGGGCGGCTCCGGTTCGATTTGTTCTTTGCGACGACTCTAGTTGGCCGCGTGCCAAATATCCAATATATGGATAAGGGAATTTGCATATCTTTTCGATATGGATTGCCTGATGATCGAACTGCGCCATCTCCGCTATGCCGTCGCGGTCGCCGAGGAAGGCCATATCACCCGCGCCGCCGCGCGGCTCGGCATCCAGCAGCCGCCGCTGAGCCAGCAGATCCGCGCGCTGGAAGCCGCGATCGGCGCGCCGCTGTTTCGCCGGCAGCCGCGCGGGGTCGAGCTGACCGCCGCCGGCCGTGCCTTCGTCGGCAAGGCGCGCGCGATCCTGCGCGACGCCGACCTCGCGGTGGAGGCCGCGCGCCGCGCGAGCCGCGGCCAGGAAGGCCAACTGGCCATCGGCTTCACCTCTTCGGCCGCTTTCCATCCCTTCGTCACCGGCGTGATGCGCGAAATGCGCGAACGCGCGCCGGCGATCACGCTGTCGCTCGAGGAGGCCTCGACCGGAGAGCTGATCGCAGCTGTCGAGGCCGATCGCCTCGATGCCGCATTCGTGCGCGCGCCAAGCGAGCGGCTGGAGAACCTCACGATCACGCATCTGCTCGACGAGGAGATGGTGGTCGCATTGCCGGACCATCATCCGCGCGCCCGCAAGGACACCCGGCGGCGGATATCGCTGGCCTCGCTCGCCGACGAGCCGCTGATCCTCTGTCGCCGTCCGACCGGGCCCGGCCTCTATGACAGCATCATCGCGGCCTGTCGCGCCGCGGGCTTCAGCCCGAAGGTGGCGCAGGAGGCGACGCGGATGGTGTCGACGCTCAGCCTCGTCGCAGCGGGGCTCGGCATTTCGATCGTGCCGGAATCGATGGCGCGGCTCGAGACCGCCGGCGTGTCCTATCTCCGCCTCGACCGCGCCACGGGCCTCGTCGCGCCGCTCGCGCTGGCGCGCAAGAAGGGCCCCGCCGGCGGCACGCTCGGCCGCCTGCTCGGGATCGTCTCGCGGCGGGTAAAGGACCGCGCCGGCGGTTAGTGGAGCCTGCGCGACGAAGCTGAACGTCGCCGCTGCCGCCGGTGGCGCGGAATGTGGGAAGTTTGGCGAACGCGCGCGTCAGGGCGCGGCTAGATAGCTCCCATCGAATCCTGATGCCGGCGCGTCGATCGCAACAGCCTGGTTGCGACCGGAGGCTTCGGGTTCAATCAACACCGCGAAAGGCATTTCCGATGGCACGTTTTCCTGTCCATACGCTCGAGTCTGCCCCCGAAGCCTCAAGGCCTGCTTTGCGTGACGTCGAGGCGCGGTTTGGCATGATCCCGAACCTTGCGGCGACGATGGCGACCTCACCCGTGCTGATCCAGAGCTTCATCGGCATCTTCGACAAGGTTCACGGCGGCAGCTTCACCGAGCAGCAGATCCAGACCGTGCTGCTTACCGATGCCGTGACCAATCGCTGCACCTGGGCGGTCGCGCTGCATTCCGCGCTCGGCTTGCAGGCTGGCCTCGATCCGGCCGATGTCGATGCGATGCGTGCCGGCCGCTCGCCTGCCGACAAGACACTCGGCGCGCTCTCGACGCTGGCGCGGTCGCTGATCGAGAAGCGCGGCCGGCTCGACGAAGAGGAGATCGAACGATTCCTGGCGGCCGGGTTCTACAAGGACCTCGTGCTCGAGGTGATCACCATCGTGGCGGCGTCGACCATCACCAACTACACCGGCAGCGTCACCAATCCGCCGCTGGAGGCGGCGTTGCAGGAATATGCCTGGAACGGCTGAGGCGATCGCGCTTCAGCGTCTTTCACTGCGTGCCGACCGCAAATAGCTTCATGTCCTAGACCGCAAATCTGGCGCGGTAGTCCTGCGGTGTGGTCGACAGCAAGCGCAGGAAGCTGCGGCGCATCGTCTCCTCGGACCCGAAGCCGCAGCGCTGCGAGATGCGCTTGATCGGCAGGCGCGTTTCCGAGAGCAGATGCCGCGCGCCCTCGACCCGGAGCCGCTCGATCGCGCGCGCCGGCGTCAGGCCGGTCGCTTCAGCGTAATGGCGGCTGAAGCTGCGCTCGCTCATGCCGGCCTGTTTCGCCAGCGTCGACAGCGAGAGGTCGCCGGCCAGATGGTTGCTGATCCAGTCGTGCAGCGCGCTGAACCGGTCGTCGGTTGCTTGCAGCGACAGGATTTCGCTGAATTGCGCCTGTCCGCCCGGCCGCTTGAAAAACACCACGAGATAGCGGGCGACGGCAAGCGCCGCCGTGCGGCCGAGATCCTCCTCCACCAGCGCCAGCGCCAGATCGATGCCGGAGGTGACGCCGGCCGACGTCCAGAACGAACCGTCGCGCACGAAGATCGGATCGGGCTCGACGCGGACATCGGGAAAGCGCCCGGCGAGCTCTGCGCAAAATTGCCAATGTGTCACGGCCCGGCGGCCATCGAGGGCGCCGGATGCGGCGAGCAGGAACGCGCCGGTGCAGACCGATGCGGTGCGGCGCGCTTGTCCGGCGCGTTCGCGCACCCAGTTCACCAGGATGGCATCGGCCGCCGCGGCGCTGACGCCGTCGCCGCCCGGAATCACCAGCGTGTCAACCGCGGTGTCGATGGCGGGCAGCGGATGCACCGCGAGCCCGACGCCGGCGGATGACTCGACGTTCGGGCCATCCTTCGCAACGACGCGGACTTCATATGGCTCGGCGTTGCCAGCCTTGGCCGCCAACGCATTGGCGGACGCGAACACCTGCAATGGCCCGGTGACGTCGAGCAACTGCACGGCCGGATAGGCCAGCACTTCGATCGAGCGGCGGTTTGGCGAAAAACGTGGGCTGGTTGGCGTCATCGCCGAAACCTGCCGCGCTAGATTCGCTTTGTCCATAGCGCAAGGAAAGTTCGAGGGAAGTTCGATGATTGCTCACGATGTTCATCTGCGGATCGGCTCGCTGCTGTTCGAAGGCGTCGATCAAATCGATTTGACCGGGCCGTTCGAGGTGCTGTCGCGGATTCCGAATTCGACCTGCCGCATCTATGCCAGGACCATGGCGCCGGTGCGGGACCTCAAGGGATTGCAACTGACGCCAGATGCCACGTTGGCCGATGCGCCGCCGCTCGATGTGTTGCATGTGCCCGGCGGGTTCGGTCAGGAAGCCCTGATGGAAGATGCGGAGGTGCTCGGCTGGATCAGCCGGCAGGCGGCGGGCGGATGCCGCATCTTCTCGGTCTGTACCGGCGCCCTGCTGTGCGGAGCGGCCGGCCTGTTGAAGGGACGCAGGGCGACGACGCATTGGGCCTCGCTGCATCTGTTGCCGTTCTTCGGCGCTGTTCCCGTCAATGAGCGCGTGGTGATCGATGGCAGCTACATCTTTGCCGCCGGCGTGACCTCAGGCATCGACGGAGCGTTGCGGCTGGCCGCTGAATTGCGTGGCGACGATGCCGCGCGGTCGATCCAGCTCTACATGGCCTATGCACCGGAGCCGCCGTTCGACAGCGGCACGCCGGAGACGGCGCCGCCCGCCATCCTTCAACAGGCCCGGCAAGCCGTGCGCGCGATCACGGCGCAGCGGGAGGCGACCGCGCGCCGCGTGGCTGCGAGGCTGGGCGTCGTCGTGCAGGCAGTCTGAGCGTGGACTAGTTTCCCGGCTCGAAGCTGCAGTCGGCGCCGCCGCCGGCCTTGTCCTTGATCACTGTTGGATCGAGCGTGCAGGACAGTTTCGACAGCGCCTCGTAGATCGTGCCCGCGGCGCCGTCGGGCGGCACGCCGGCCAGCGCCACGGTCGCGAACATCGCATTGGCCTCGCTGCCCTTCACGGTGTGGGTCCTGCTGCCGAAGCTCAGTTCGCACGAACGCGAGGTGATGTCGACATTGCTGGCGCGGCAGACCACCTTGTCGGCGGTGACGACGATCTTCCCGGTGATGGGAACATTGCTGTCGCCACCGAAGAACGCGGCGACCGCCTTCTTCTCCTTGGCCGGCAACGGCGAATAGGGCGCCACGACGCCGGCGAGCGCCAGCGCGACCGAGCCCGAGGTGGTCGTAGGCGCGGCCCATGCGGCTGACGAGGCCAGTGACAATGAACATGCGAGGATCGTCAGTCGGCCCAGTCTCATTCCCGTCTCCTGTATCTGCGCTTTCCGCGGCGCGGAATCGCTACCATGTCTCGTGACCTCAAGGGGTGATGCCATTCACACGCGATCCCGCAACTTCGCGTGAGGCGCGGATGCGCACAGGGCAGGGCGGCCCCGCGTGGACCCGCTTGCACGATCGCGCCATCGGCGTCACAGTCCGATCCGTGGCAGCGATGCCGCCAACAACGACGACAAGAAGATCAATCCGGGGAACGCCATGGCGGCCACGCGCATCGACTGCGACATCCATCCCGCGGTGGGGGGAACGCGCACCACGCTGCTGCCCTATCTCAGCGATCACTGGAAGGAACAGGTGGTCAGCCGCGCCATCGACGGGCTCGACCTCAATTCCTATCCGCCGTCGATGCCGCTGTCCGGTCGTGCGGACTGGCGGCCGGCCGACGGCAGCAAGCCCGGCAGCGATCTTGCCATGGTGCAGCGCGGCGCGTTCGACCAGCTCGGCGCCAGCCACGCCATCTGCAATGTCGTCTATGGCGCGCAGGCGGTGTTCGATTCCTACATGGCGGCGGACTTCTGCAGGGCGATCAACGACTGGATCGCGGCCGAGTGGCTTGCCAGGGACACGCGGCTGCGCGCCTCGATCGTGGTGCCGATCCAGGCGCCCGACCTTGCGGTCGAGGAGATCGAGCGCAGGGCCGGCGACAATCGCTTCGTCTCGGTGCTGGTGCCCTCGCAAGGCGAGACGCTGCTCGGCCGGCGGCATTACTGGCCGATCTATCAGGCCGCGGAGAAGCACAAGCTGCCGGTCGCGATCCACGCCGGCAGTGCCTACCGCGGCGCGCCGAGCTCGATCGGCTGGCCGTCCTATCGCTACGAATATTATCTCGCCGAGGCGCAGGCGTTCCAGGCGCAGACGTTGAGCCTGATCTATGAGGGCGTGTTCGGGAAGTATCCCGGATTGACCGTCGTGCTGATGGAGTCGGGCGTCAGCTGGCTGCCGGCCTTCATGTGGCGCGCCAACAAGACTTGGCGCGGCGTGCGCGTCGAGGTGCCGTGGGTGGAGCGCGAGCCGGCCGCGATCATCCGCGACCATTTCCGTGTCACCATGCAGCCGTTCGATGCGCCGCTGGATGCAACAAGTGTCGCCGACATCATCGACCAGATCGGCTCCGACAAGATGTTCCTGTTCGCGTCCGACTATCCGCATTGGCAGTTCGACGGCGACGATCCGATCCCGCCGCATCTGCCGAAAATTCTTGTCGAGCGGATGTGTGCTGACAACCCGCTCGAAACCTTTCCGCGTCTCAAGTTGAATTCGTAGCGCATGATCCAAAAAAGCGGAAACTGGTTTTCCGACAAGATTATGCGCAAACAAAATGGAGGATCGCATGAGTGACGTCATCGACCGCCCGATGCTCGACCAGGAGAAGACCGCCGCGTCGCGGCTCAGAATCATCGATTGCGACATCCATCCGAGCATTCACGCGCACAGCGACCTCAACGAGTTCCTGCCGAAGCGCTGGCAACAGCATCTGAAGGAATACGGCAGCCATCTGCGCACGCCCTATATCGGCACCACGCCGTATCCGCGTTCCTCGCCGCTGATCGCGCGGCGCGATGCCTGGCCGCCGACCGGTGGCGTGCCCGGCTCCGATCTCGATTTCATGCGCAAGCAGCATCTCGATCCCTTCGACGTCGAGTTTGGCATCCTGCAGGTGCTCGACCTCTTCATCTTCTCGCAGCAGAACCTGGAATTCGGCGCCGCGATTCAGCGCGCCATCAACGACTGGCAACTGGCCTTCTGGGCGCATCGCGATCCGCGCCTGAAGGCCTCGATCCTGGTCGGGCAGGACGGCTCCGACCTCGGCCTCGCCGAGATCGAGCGCTGCGCCAAATCAGGCGAATACATCCAGATCAACGTCTCGCCGCGTGCCAACGAGCCGCTCGGCCGCCGCCGCTACTGGCCGATCTATGAACGCGCGCAAGAGCTCGATCTGCCGCTCGGCATCCATGTCGGCGGCTATGGCGGGCATGCGCCGACCGGCGGCGGCTGGCCGTCCTACTACTGCGAGGAGCATCAGTCGAACGCGCACACGGTGGCGTCGAATCTCACCAGCCTGGTGCTGGAAGGTGTTCCCGAGCGCTTCCCGAAGCTGAAGATCGTGTTCATCGAGGGCGGCTTCGGCTGGATCCCCGCGACGATGTGGCGGATGGATCAGCACTTCGAACGCTTCCGCAGCGAGGTGCCGCATCTGAAGCGCCGACCGAGCGAATATGTGAAGCAGCATTTCTGGTTCACGACCCAGCCGATCGACGAGCCGGATGAAGCCAAGCACCTGCGGCAGCTGATCGAATGGGTCGGCATCGACCGGCTGTTGTTCTCGTCGGACTATCCGCACTGGGACTATGACGACGCGCGCTACGCCTTCAAGACACCGCTAACCGAGGCCGAGCGGCGCAAGATCTTCAACAGCAACGCCCGCGCGGTTTACAAGTTTTAGGATTGAGATGTCCTCGCTTCGAACCGAGCCGCAGACTCCGGTTCACCTCGCCCCGCGTGCGGGGAGAGGTCGGAATGCATCGTTAGATGCATTCCGGGTGAGGGGGAGCCTCCGCAATCTCATCTGTCACTGTATCCGCGGAGATCGCCCCTCACCCCAACCC
>NZ_JAQOSR010000176.1:0-17105 GCF_046718885.1 Bradyrhizobium sp. UFLA01-814
CTCTGGGATAGCGCAGGCTGGTGTTCGGTTTTCTATCTGTTTGATCCGACGGTCGCACCTCTCCCAGTGTTGGGTCTCGGGTTCAGGAATAAGGATGCCGCTGAGAAGATATTCAAAGGTTGGCGAAAGCTGTTCGGTGTCGAGGACAAAGCAAACAAGCTGCGTGTGACAATTCTAAAGGGGATTGAGCGAAGTAATCCCGCGGCTTACCGCGTGTACATTGGCACCAACATCGATCCCGACGAGAATGCCAATTCGCTCGTGATGATGGTGGGACGTCATCAGACGATGACGCCAGAGAATACGAGAAATCTCGACGGATTCCTTCGAGTTGTTGGTCAATCGGGACCATATCTGCTGACCCCCGCTCACTTCATATCGGAAACCGAGTTCCCCGATATCGGATTGAGTCTGGCAATTATGAAGACGCAATTGGTTGTAAAGAATGCTTGGGAAGTTTCACTGAATGATCTTGATGTGCCCGCAATAACTCATGACGATGATCCGTTCATTCCCGCGGATGTTGAGACCGCCCCTGTGACTGAGGTCCTTGAGACCATCCGGAAGTTTGCGGAACGACATCGCGACTAGCGATTAAAGCGCGTATGGCGTGTAGCCCTCGGCGGCCGCGATGTCATCCAACGTTATGCTGCCGCAGGATCCGTTGCATCATGAGGCGTCGCTCGCCGGAGGCACTCGCACGAGGGGCTCGCCTTCATTTCATTCCGGCGCCGGTATCGCTGCCCATCGCTAGGTTGGCAATCCGCAGCAGCGCGATCTCCGAATTCCTCGCCGTCACTGCGGAGGAGGTCCTACAGCGCATGCGAATCTCTGGAAGTTGTGCGATCTTCCTGCCACGTGCATCAGACCATTATCTGGTATTTTCCTCGGATTGCGATGTTTCGGTCGTTTCGGCGATTGTCATGGCGCGCCGCGAGGGTTTCGGCCCTTCCCACGCTTCCTGGACAGGTGTCTATTGAGCAAGCACTCTCCCTCCTCAGAAGACTTGATGACAGTTATGGCGGATATCGGCGGCCGTACCGAGCTGGCGCCTGTCGCTGCGGAGCTAGAGGCGTACCTACATGATGCCCAGTCGTTCAATCCGGTGCGGCTCGCGGCAGCGTTCGCAGGGCTGCTTGCCGTGCCTCAGCTTCAAAGCAACTGTCTTCGCCTCGAAGCCCTCGTGCATTTATCACTGGCGACCGGCAACGGCCTATTGGAGCCGGACCGACAGATTGTCGGTCACCTCTTTAGGGAAGCAGGCAACGGAAGGCTTGGTGTCAGGGAAGATCCAGCCGAAGATGTCTTTGTAGGGCTGATCGTGACTCCGCGCGGTGACTTTCGGGTGCTCGAAGGAATTTGGGAATCCGCGAGCTTTTATCTTCAGCGATTTGTCAACCTATTGGAGCTCTTCCCCGCTGGAGACCTCGTCAACCGGCTTCGCGAACCCGTCTACGCATTATTGCGCTTGTCAGACCTCGTTTGCCGGCGAGCAGGCCTCGTCCGCTACCAGCTCGGTAGTGACACGCGAGCTAAGGTGTTACCCGCTCCATTGTTGGACGCTGTAACCACTTTGAGTGAGGTAGTGTCTTTTACCGAGGCGGATTTTAAAGCTCACGGAATATCGCTAGAGCACCTTGTGGCGTTTGGCTTCCCGGCGGAGCAACGCGCGAGGCTGTCCTCCGAGGCGATTGGCAATTCGACCTTAGAGCGATTTCCGATCGCGCACCGCAATGGAGAATTCTATTTTCTACTACCGACAGCGACGAGTGCTGCTATTCGTCGCTTCATCACCGAAATGATGGAAAGCGTCGATCTTCGAGAAGCCCAGATCGGCTTCCTTGCGATGGAATATGGTAATCTCTTTGGAGATGTCCCGTTGCTCGGCGAGCGCCGAGGTGCTCCGATTGAATTTCGACGCACGGAAGATAGTCTTCTCGCCGGCGTTATGATGGAGGTCGATCCGGGACTGTTCATCAATGTGGTGTTTTTTGTTGATCCCCTGAAGGACTTTGCGCAAGACGGCCTCGTCGGGGAAATATCCGACCTCGATAAACTGTCTAAAGACGTCGGAGCGTGGATAGAGTCTGCAACCGGTCCGGCTTGTGCCTCACCCGGCTATCGTGCGGGAATGACCCTGCTCGTCGGATGCGGCATCGGTCGCGCAGCTGTCCAGTTTTCCGTTCCACAGTTGCCGCCCGGCTGGAGTTTCGAGGCAGTTAGCGCGCCAAATCTGCACACACTGTGCTGGTTGAACGACTTTAATTCCCTTTCGTTGTGGCGCTTACTGCAAAGCGAAAAGCGCCTCGGTGAATTGGGCGTGACGCTCCAGAACGTGAACGGCCTTCTTAATCTTGTTGGTTGGGCGCGCTCGCTGGAAGGTCATCTCGTTCCGCATGGCGACATTCCAGATGAGTTCGGCGAAGACGGCCAACGCGTTACCGTTCTAATAGAACAGAATGCTCTCCGCAATGTGAGGGCAGCCGTACCGCACTTCTTCGACGTTCACTCCGCCAGAGCCAAGGATGGGCGATGGTTGAAGCTCCGTAAAGAGGGCAAGTCTATCTTTGAAGAGGATAGTGGTAAGCCTGTCTATTTCGCGGTCGATGGCCGGGGTGATGGTGGTTTCGCGCTGGCCGCATACGAATCGCCCGCGCATGTTTGGTGGTGTGACGTAGACATAATCGAAGAAGCGGCGCGGCCGCTCGCTTACGACAGAATAAGAATGCTGCAAACATGGCTTTGCAAGGGCGTTCCCGTCATGGAGCGAGCCCTTTCTGGATTACCTGCCGGGCCTCTAATGCTCAAATGCGTCTTTCAAGGGCAGCTCGGCGATAAAGAAGGAAGTGGTAAACGCGTCCGCCTCACATTCGAAGAAGCGAAGGCCGCAATCGCTTCGTCCATTGACCATGCCAACGCGACCGTCACCCTCACGATTGATCCCCGCTTCGAAGAGGCATTATTCCATCCCGAAAACATAGCCGAACAGGCTCTTGTCGACAGCCTCCTTGAGAGTTTCGCGGCGCTAGCAGGTCGAAATCTTTCCGATCCGGAGCGGGGTGCGTTGCTTAAAGAGATCGTACCTAATGCCTACGCGCGGCAGGCTCACGCGTTCCTCGCCGCCACCTTTCGGGATTACGTACGGGACGCAATTTGGGCTGGCCCTGTCACGATCGATGAAGAGGACGACGCATTTCTCAAGCTCGGCCTTGGTTGGCGTCAGCGCACGCGAGCGCAGGGTGGTGATATCGCCGGAACGAAAAAATGCCTCTCTTACCTCAATCCCCTTGTCGAGCTTCTCGAAGATGAAGTCTGTCAGGAACTTCGCCAGCTCGATCGTCGCTCGGTACTCTCAATCGTCCTCATGAACCACGAGAGCGCCGCAGCAGAGCGGGATAACTGGAAACGTACCGCCGCCGCCGTCTTAGCCTTGCACAACGACAAGACGGCGGCCCGGGACACGATGGTCGAACGTGAATCGCGTCTCAGTGCGGTTTTTCTGACGTCGCGCGTTCTGATTGAGTTTGCGATCTGTGAGTGCCCGCTGGCGGGCGGGCGCAGAATTGGCAAGCTTGATCTGTCCGGCCTTATGGCAAAGATCATGATGATCCAAAGGCTCGGCGGCTGGTCGGACGCGATCAGATGGGGCGGCATGGAGCCACGCTTGCACGTGACGCCTCTCGGCGATATCCACGCAAACTTCTCCTTTTATGACCGAATCCTTGTACCGTTTGCCCGCGTGGCAAGCGACCTGCGGGTCGATGACGACGTCAATTCGTACGCTGAAGGATTTGAAGAGATTGAAGCGGTCCCGACGGACACGAGTCCGTGGCCGGATCCGTTCTGGCAAGCTTGGGAGGAAGAGACCGGCGGGACATTTGATGAGATGCGCAAGTTTCTCGATACTCTGGAGGACAACGTCCTGAAAACCGGGCGCGCGATAGTTTCTATTAAGAAGAGCCAGTTGCTGGGATTCTTTGGCTGCGAGGCTGCCATTTCATCGAGTATAGCAGGTCGCATTTTGGAGAATCTCACTCTTGCCAGTAGGCCGCTGTGGCGTACCGTGCCCGCTGGATTCAATGAAAAAGATCGGTTTCCATGGCGTTTTCGGCGCCGGCTTTCCGTTTTGCGAAAACCTCTGATCCAAATTGATCTGCAGGATGATCCGACTTTCATTCTGGCGCCAGGCCTCGTGAGGGAAGCCGTCGTCTACATGCTCGGCAACTATCACCGCGGCGATTTCCCGCTCTGGCAGCTCAAGCCGAAAATGAAAGCATGGGCAGGATCCTCCCGTAACAAGATGGGTAGTGAGTTTGCCAAGAAAGTCGCCGAGCGGTTGACTGAGCTTGGTTGGAAGACCGCCGTCGAAAAGAAGGTCACGGAGATTCTGCGTGCTCGCTTCGATCGAGATTATGGCGACGTCGACGTACTTGCTTGGAATGATGCTACCGGTCGTCTCCTGCTTTGCGAGTGCAAGGACTTGCAATATCGCAAGACGGAAGGCGAAATCGCCGAGCAGCTCTCGGATTATCGGGGCGAGATCGACGACAAGGGCAAGCGCGACGACCTAAGGAAGCATCTCGACAGGATCGATCTGATCACGCAGCATCTTCCCAAGTTGCAGGCCTATGTTGGTATGTCCGGGACGCCGCGCGTTGAAGGTCATTTGATCTTCCGGAACCCCGTGCCGATGCAGTTCGCGGGGGAGCAGATGAAGGCGCAAACCGGGTTGCACACCTTTGCCGATATCGATCGAATATAGTACGGCCTGACGGGCTTGCGAGCCAGCCTGTTGCACGCGCGGAATCTTTGGCAGCGCGGGGTAGCGTTCGGGAAGCCCGCATTGCCGCTCAATGCCAGCTGCGCCTTTAGCGGAGATGGCACTTTGCTGCGAGGATGATCTTGGCGTGGAAGTGGAGCGCCACCCCTCACGAACGAAAAGAGCACGTATCTGGTGCGGTTTCTGGTGCGGTCGTCGCGCTGCGGGCAATGAAGGCTCGGTAAGACGCTGATCTTGCTGGTGGGCCCGGCAGGACTCGAACCTGCAACCAGACCGTTATGAGCGGCCGGCTCTAACCATTGAGCTACAGGCCCCGCCGCCTTGCGGGCCGCGGGGCGCGGCCGGCAACGGTGCGGGCTCCGTTTACAGGGTGACCGCGGTTTCGGCAATGCCGCCCCCGCTTCCCTGTGCCATCGCCGCCGGGCCAGCCACGTCTCGCGGCTGGCATCGCTGGAACAGCGGCCGGCAGCCATCTTGCCTGGCCTTCGTCTCCCTGGCGACCGGCGCCTCAATCCACCGAGACGCCGGCGAACTCGACGACTTTGCGCCATTTCTCGGTCTCGTCGGCCACCAGCTTGCCGAATTCGGCCGGGGCCATCGGCTTCGGGATGCCGCCGACTTCGGCGAGGCGCGCCACGAGCTTGGGATCCTTCAGCGCTTCACCCACCGCCTTGTTGAGGGCATCGACGATCTCCGGCGGGGTGCCCTTCGGCGCCGAGATGCCGTAGAAGCCGACCGCCTCGAAGCCCGGCACGGTCTCGGCGATCGCCGGCACGTCGGGCACGCCCGCCCAGCGCTGCGGCGAGGTGACGCCGAGCGCGCGGACGCTGCCGCCGCGGGCCTGCTCCAGCGCCGACGGCAGATTGTCGAAGATCAGCTGCACCTTGTTGGAGATGATGTCGGGGAAGGCGATCGCGGATCCCCGATACGGCACATGCAGCATGTCGCACTTGGTCATCGCCTTGAACAGTTCGGCCGACATGTGCACCGAGGTGCCGTTGCCCGAAGAAGCATAGGAGATCTTGCCGGGATTGGCCTTGCAGTAGTCGATGAACTCCTGGACGGTCTTCACCGGCATCGCGTTCGAGACCACCAGCATGTTGGTGAGCTGCATGATGCTCGCGACCGGGGTGGTGTCGCGCAGGAAGTCGAACGGCAGCTTTTTGTAGAGCGAGGTCGAGATCGCGTTGTTGGGCGCGACGAACAATAGCGTATAGCCGTCAGCCGGCGAGTTGATCGCGGCGGCGGCGGCGATGTTGCCGCCCGATCCGGTGCGGTTCTCGACGATGAATTGCTGGCCGAAGTGATCCGACAGCCACTGGCTCATGATGCGGGCGACGATGTCGACCGGGCCGCCGGCGGCAAACCCGATCACCCAGCGTACCGGGCGGTTCGGATAGTCGGATGCGGATGAGGGGGCAATCGAGGCGAGGCAGCAAATCAAACCAAGCAAGGCAGCACGCGCGAACCGGATCATCGTCTCTCCCGTCATTTTCTTGTGACTGTTGCCGGCATGGTTTCACAAAACGCTGGCTTTGCCTACGACGTCGCCCGTGCGACGATAGTCGGGTTCGTGTGGAATGCTTGAGGCTCGGGATGAAATTCGCTGTTATGGTGTGCGCCGGCGCGCTGCTGCTCGCGGGCGGGGCGGCGGCGCAAGAGGGGAGCAAGACCATTTCCAAAACCACGATCAGTTTCGCCACGGCGACGCCGGGTGGCGGCTTTCCGCTGTATGGCAATGCCTTTGCCGAGGTGATGAATGCGGCCGACCCGACGCTGTCGATCGAGCCGCGCAACACCAAGGGCTCCAGTGAGAACATCCCGCTGCTCGAGGCCGGCGACATCGATATCGCAACCGTGGCCGGCGAGCCGTCCTATGAAGCTTTCATGGGCATCGGCCGGCCGAAGGCCACCAGGCTGAAGATCCTCACCGCGATGTATTCGAGTCCCGGCATGTTCGTGGTGCGGGCGGACAGCCCCTACAAGACGATCCAGGATCTGGTCGGCCAGCCCGTTGCGTTCGGCGCCAAGGGTTCCGGCCTGCCGATCCTGTCGCGCTACATCCTCGACGGCATCGGGCTGAAGCAGGACGAGGACTTCAAGTCGATCTATCTCGATCGCGCCGGCGACGGGCCCGCGATGGTCGAGGACGGCCGCGCCGCCGCATTGTGGGGCGCCGGCATCGGCTGGCCCGGCTTCACCAAGATGGTCGAGAGCGCCACCGGCGCGCGCTTCATCGCGCCGACCACGGACGAGATCGCCCGCATCCGTGCCAAGCACACTTTCCTCAAGCCGCTGACGATCCCCGCCGGCAGCTATCCGAAGCAGACCGCGGCAATCTCTTCGGTCGGCTCCTGGAGCTACATCCTGGTGCGCGAGACCTTGCCCGACGATGTCGCCTATCGGCTGGCGAAGACGCTGCACGGTATCGAGGCGACCTTCTGCAACAAGCTCGCCCAGGCGTGCGAGACCACGGCGGCGAACACCGTCGCCGCCGCGCCTGATGTCAACCTGATCCACCCCGGCGTGCTCAGATATTTCCGCGAGATCGGGGTGGCGAAGTGACCTCTGCATGGACGCGTCATCGCGTCCATGCAGAGGTCATTCCGGGGCGATGCGTCAGCATCGAACCCGGCATCTCGAGATTCCGGGTCTGGTGCTTGCGCACCATCCCGGAATGACGACCTTCGGTCGTCACTTCTTCGCCATCGCGCAGGCCGGGTCCGGCGGGCCGAACGCGTCCTCGCCGGAGATCTTGGCCAGGATCTTGTAATAGTCCCACGGATATTTCGACTCGGCCGGGGTCTTGACCTGCACGAGCCAGAGGTCGTGCACCATCAGATTGTCCTCGCGCAGCTTGCCGTTGCGGGCGAAGAAATCCTCGACCGGCTTCTCGCGCATCTTGGCCGCGACCTTGAGCGGATCGTCGGTGCCGGCATCCTTGATCGCGTTCAGATAGGCGGTCACGGAGGAGTAGACGCCGGCCTGCCACATCGTCGGCATCCGGTTCATCTTGGCGAAATAGCGCTTCGACCACTCGCGGGTCTTGTCGTCCATGTCCCAGTAGAACGAGGTGGTCAGCAGCAGGCCCTGCGCGGCCGACAGCCCGATCGAGTGGATGTCGGTGATCAGCGCCAGCAGTGCCGCCATCTGCTGCCCGCCGGCGAAGACGCCGAACTCGGCGGCGGTCTTGATCTCGTTGGTGTTGTTGGGCGGTCCGCCGGCAATGCCGATGATCTTGGCCTTCGAGGCCTGCGCCTGCAGGATGAAGGACGACAGATCGGGCGTCGCAAACGGCGGCCGCACCGCGCCGAGCACCTTGCCGCCGTTCTTGGTCACGATCGCGGAGGCGTCCTTCTCCAGCGAGTGGCCGAACGCATAATCGTCGGTGATGAAGAACCAGCTGTCGCCGCCGCGCTTCACCACCTCCTGCGCGGTGCCGACCGCGAGCGCCCTGGTGTCGAACACCCACTGTATCGCATAGGGCGAGCAGAACTTGCCGTGGAAATCGGTCGCGCCGGTCGAGTGCGTGATGAACAGCTTCTTCTTTTCGTTCGCGATGTTCTGCACCGCGAGCCCGACCGCCGAGACCGGCACGTCGACGATGAGGTCGACCTGATCGACGTCATACCAGCGTCGCGCGATGGTCGCGCCGATATCCGGCTTGAGCTGGTGATCGCCGACGATCACCGAGATTGGCTTGCCGAGCACCTTGCCGCCGAAATCGTCGATGGCCATCTGCGCGGCGGTGACCGAGCCCTGGCCGGTCGGCGTCGAGGCGGGGCCGTTCATGTCGGTCAGCACGCCGATCTTGACGATGTCGTCGGATACCTGCGCCGATACGGTCGGGGAGGCCAGCAGCGCGGCTGCGAGCGTCCCGAACATGGCTAGTCTGGTGGCCTTCATTCTGTCTCCCTCCTGAATTGGCGCATTGGCCATTATTGGTCGTGCCGGGCCTTCGGGGACCTGGTCATATTGGTTTCTTTTGCAACTATATTGGGGCCTGCGTCAACGCGCCATCGGTCTAATGACGCAGCCCCGGCGCGGCGAGGGGCAGTTTCATTCGGGGCCGATTCAGTCCATAGCGGGCCATGGTCACCGCCCAGCGCCTTCCGCCTTCGCTCACCCCGCTCGATGCGGCACTGGCTGCCGTGCTGCGCGACGTCGGGCCGGTCCAGCCGATCGCGTTGCCGCCGGCCGACGCCTTGCGCTGCATTGCAGCCGAGATGCCGGCCTTGCGCGCCTACCCGCCGCACGATGTCGCGGTCAGCGACGGGTGGGCGATGCGCGCCAATGACCTGGTCGGCGCGTCGTCCTATGCGCCGTTGCCGCTGGCCGAACCTCCGGTCTGGGTGGCGGCAGGCGCCGCGATGCCTGAAGGCACCGACTGCGTGGTCGATGCCGATGCCGTCGATATCTCCGGTCCGCTTCCGCAGGTGCTCGCCGAAGCGATCCCGGGACAGGGCGTCAGGCGTGGCGGCAGCGACATCGCCGTTGGGCGCACCGTGATCGCAGCCGGGGAGCCGCTGCTGCCGCGCGGCCTGCTGCTCGCGCGCGCGGCCGGACTGCAGATGTTGCGCGTGCGACGGCCGCGGCTTCGTATCGTCAACATCGCCAATGGTGAGCTGACCGCACAACTGATCGCCGACACCGCGCGCCTCGCGGGCGCTGAGGTCGTCGGCATCGAGGCGGCACCCGATGTGGCGGCGATTGCAAACGCACTCGATACCGACGGCTGCGATCTGATGATCACGATCGGGGGCACCGGCGTTGGTCACACCGATGCGACAGTGAATGCACTGGCATCGCGCGGCGCACTGATCGCGCACGGCATTGCCCTGCAGCCCGGGCGCACCACGGCGATCGGACGGATCCATACCACTCCGGTCGTCGCCTTGCCGGGCGCGCCGGATCAGGCTTTCGCGGTCTGGTGGGCGATTGCGCTTCCCCTGCTCGACCGCCTGTCGGGTCGGCGCTCGCGCAAAACGCTGGCGCTGCCGCTGGAACGCAAGATCGCCTCCGGCGTCGGCGTTGCCGAGGTCGTGCTGCTGATACGCGAGCAAGGTTCCTGGGCGGCGCTTGCGACCGGCGACCTGTCGCTCGATGCCATTGCGCGCGCCGAAGCCCTGCTGATCGTGCCTGGCGCCGCCGAGGGCTTCGCTGCGGGCACGGTGGTCGATGCCTATATGTTGCGGGAGTGAGTTCCCGAGATGACCAACAGTTTCACGCCGAAACCCAATCCGTCCGTCGAGCAGGACCAGTTCCTGACCATCCTGTCGCGCGAGGAGGCGCTCGCACGCTTCGAGGCGGCGCTGTTCCCGCGCCAATTGCCGTCCGAGAGACGGCTGCTCGCCGATGCGCTCGGCCGTGCACTGGCGGAGGACGTGGTGGCGCCGATCGACGTGCCGCCATTCGATCGCTCCAATGTCGACGGCTTTGCGGTGCGCTCGGCCGATCTGGCGCGCGCCGGCGAGGCCGCGCCGGTGGAGCTCGTGCTGAACGACGAGACGATTTCGTGCGGGACTGCGCCGGCCCTGCCGGTGCTCCCGGGTACTGCAACTGCGATTGCGACCGGCGGTCCGGTGCCGCGCGGTGCGGATGCCATCGTGATGGTCGAGCACACCCAGCCCGCCGGTCACGGCACCATCGAGGTCCGGCGTGCGGCGTCGCCCGGCCAGTTCGTGTCCTATGCCGGCTCCGACATCGCGCGCGGCGAGGCGCTGCTGCGCGCGGGAACGATGATCGGGTCGCGAGAGATCGGCATGCTCGCGGCCTGCGGCATCGCCGACGTTCAGGTGACGCGCCGTCCGCGCGTCGCAATCCTCTCGACCGGCGACGAACTGGTGCAGCCGGGTGAGACGCTGCGGCCGGCCGCGATCTACGACACCAATGGTGCGATTGTCACCGCGGCGATTGCCGAGAACGGCGGCGACGCTTCGTTCCTTGGCGCGATCGCCGACAACGAGGCGATGCTCGAGGCCGCGATGCGCAAGGCGCTGGCGGACAGCGACATGCTGGTGCTGTCGGGCGGCACCTCCAAGGGCGCGGGCGACGTCTCGCACCGGATCATCACTCGCCTCGGCAAGCCTGGCATCATTGCACATGGCGTGGCGCTGAAGCCCGGAAAGCCGCTGTGCCTTGCGGTGTGCGACGGCAAGCCGGTGGTCATCCTGCCCGGCTTTCCGACCTCGGCGATGTTCACCTTCCACGACATGATCGTGCCGGCGCTGCGGCGGATGGCCGGGCTGCCGCCGCGATCCGATGCCAAGGTGGCGGCGAAGGTGCCGGTGCGCATCGCCTCCGAGCTCGGGCGTACCGAGTTCGTGATGGTGTCGCTGGTCGAGGGCGCCGACGGCCTGATCGCCTATCCGAGCGGCAAGGGCTCGGGCGCGATCACCTCGTTCGCGCAAGCCGACGGCTTCCTGAAGATCGAGGCGTTGGCCGACCAGCTGCCGGCCGGCAGCGAGGCCGAGGTGACGCTGTTCACGCCGCATGTGCGGGTGCCCGATCTCGTCATCGTCGGCAGCCATTGCACCGGGCTCGATCTCGTCACCGCGCCGCTGGCGCATGCCGGGCTTGTAGTGCGTTCGATCGCGGTCGGCAGCCTCGGCGGGCTCGCGGCCGCCAAGCGCGGCGAATGCGATCTTGCGCCGATCCATCTGTTCGACGACAAGACCGAGACCTACAACACGCCGTACCTGGCCGACGGGCTCGAGCTGGTGGCGGGCTGGCGGCGCATGCAGGGCATCGTGTTTCGCAAGGACGACACCCGCTTTGCCGGCCTGAGCGCAGAGCAGGCGGTGCGCGCCGCGCTCGCCGATCCCGCCTGCATCATGGTCAACCGCAACCAGGGCGCCGGCACCCGCATCCTGATCGATCGCCTGCTGGCGGGCAGCCGGCCCGACGGTTACTGGAATCAGCCGCGCTCGCACAATGCAGTTGCGGCCGCGGTGGCGCAGCACCGCGCCGACTGGGGCATGACCATCGCGCCGGTCGCCGATGCGTCGGGGCTCGGCTTCATACCGCTTGCCGAAGAGCATTATGACTTCGCATTGGTGACGGCGCGCAAGCAGCGGCCCGCGGTGCAGGCCTTTCTCGATGCACTGGCGTCGGATGAAGGGCGGGCCGCATTGACGAAGGCGGGGTTCAGGCCGGCGTAGCGTGAGTGTTGGCGTGTGCATGGCGCGCGCGAGTGCCGCAGCAATCACTGCTGTCGTCCCTGCTTTCGCAGGGACGACAATGAGTTTGTTGCGCTGGCTGTGAGTCAAACTTCCGCATTCTCGCGACATTCGGGACTTCCTGATGCGGTGTGCCGGAGGCACCCTGATCACTCGCTTAGCTTGCGGTCCAGGAAGTCGACATAGGAATTGTCCGGGTCCAGTTTGACGGCCAGGCGAAGCGCTGCTCGGGCGGCGGACTTGTCGCCGTCGGCCGTGGCCTTGTGCTCATCCAGGATCGCGTTGGCCACCGTGCGCGCGGTGTCGAGACGGGATCTGTCGATGGAACGGTCGGCAAGATAGGCTTCCACCGGCTCGCGGAGGCGCTTCAGTTCGTCCACGCTGACCGAACTCAGCGGATACCAGTTGTAATATTCAAGACGCGGCCGATCATCCGTGAGGCTCGGCACATCCCCGACAAAGGCCGCGAGTTTTTCATCGGCGGCGATGAATGTCGCCAGGAAATCCTCGGGCGAGCCGAGGCCGTTTGCCGTCAGGTCTTCAGCCACCGCGGGCTTCGACATGCGCATGGCGAGCTCGCGCGGATCGATGTTCAACGGTTCATCTGAGGCGATCGCCACGCCTTCCATTCTGGACGGCAGCCACAGCGAGACATGCTTGAACTGGCCCATCATGGCCTTGAGTATCATCTTCGGAAGAATGCCGCGGTTGAAATCCAGCGGCACCCATTGCGCGAGAACGCCGCCGGGACGCATCTTCTGCTTTGCCAGCGCATAGAATTCCTCCGTGTAGAGGTTGATGACGCCGGCATCATGAGGCGGGGGCGGCTCGAGCGTGATGACGTCAAATGTCTCCTTGGTGCCCAGCAGGAAGTGGCGCCCGTCCGCGACGATCTGATGAACTTTGGGATTTTGATAGAATTGCTTGTTGATCGGCACGAAGTGGGGCGCGAATTCGAAAACCGTCGATGCCAGATCCACCGCGTCGATGGATTGCAATTCCTCATGGGTGCTGACCGCTCCCACCGTGGTCCCGGTCCCGATGCAAATGACGACAGCCGTTTCAACCGGGCCCTGGTGCAGCAGAATGGGATAGTGCCCCATCGCGGCCATGTAGCGTCTGCCCTCGGGACGGTTGTTGGCATAGCTCTTCGAATTCACCACCAATTGCTGATAGGTGCCCGCCGCCTTCTCGCGATACTCGACGACAGCAAAGGTCGCTTGCCGGGTTTCCCGCAACTCGAGCACATTGGCGCCTTCGATCGCGGTCAGGACCCGCTCCAGATAGTGTGGGGTGAAGAGCAGCAGCGCTACGGCGATGACGCTCGCGGCGATCGTCCCTTGCCGCCACAGGCTTCTTTCCCTCAGAAGATCCGGCTGCGACACGGTCGTCGCGACGAACAGCAGGACGTTCACGACAATCAGCGCGGTGAGCGCGCCCTGGCTGCCCAGACAGGGGATCAGCAGAAACCCCGCCGCCAGCGAGCCCACGACGCCGCCGATCGTGTTCAACGCGTAGAGCGTGCCGATCCTGCGGCCCAGCGCGCTCATCTGCATCACGGTCAGTTCGCTGGCCAGCGGAAAGCTGATGCCGATCAGCGTCGTCGGCAGCAACAGGGCAACAGCGCAGACCAGGAAGAATGAAACGTCACCTCCCAACAGCTCCTGCACCGGGACTGGAAGCAGGCCCGATACGACGGGAGACAGCGCTACTCCCATGGTCCGCGCCTTGCCGAGTATTCCGACGGTCAGCGTGGCCGCAACCGCGATCAGCAGCTGCGTCACGGCGAAGTATCGCAGCAACTGATCCTTGCGGGGGGCAAGCAGTTTGGCGCAGATCAGGGCGCCGATCACGAGCCCAAGCAGGTAAACGCCGAGCATGCCCGAGAATGCGTAGACACTCGAGGTGCTGACATTGGTCAGGAATCGGAACCAGACGACCTCATAGGCGATCGACACAAAACCGGAGCACGCGAAAATCCAGATCAGGATCGACGTCCTGTCACGCGCGGTCGCGGCGGTTTGCACCGGCGCCCGTGCCGCAACCGGCAAAAGCGGGCTTGCGCCGCGCGCAACGAACAGGGCCACAACGCCGACGCAGATATACAGCGCTGCCGCAACCAGGCTCGATCCTGCGATGCCCCAAAGGCCCATCAGCACAAAGCCGACAGCCAGGGTGCCGATGGCGGCGCCCAGCGTGTTGAACCCGTAGAGCAGACCGATGCGATTGGCGAGGTCGGTCTGTGTGCGGGTCAGGAATTTCACCAGGAAGGGCAGGGTCGCGCCCATCAACATCGTCGGCAGCGACAGGATGGCGAGCGACACGGCGACCATGAGAGGCAGCCGGAATGGCGACTCCAGGTCCAGCATCGGTGACAGCCAGCCCACCCATGTCGGCCAATGCGACAGGAACGCGGTGACCGCGAGAGAAACGAGCGCGAGAGCGAGTTCGAGAAACCCGTAGATTTTCAGGGGGCGGCTGACGGTGTCGGCGATCCGGCCTCCCAGGGCGCTGCCGAGCGAGAGGCCGAAAAAGAAGCTTGCCACCGTGACGCTGACGGAGACGGTCGCGCTTCCCAGCACGAATTGCAGTTGCTTGAACCAGAGAACCTGCAGGATCAGCGATGCCGCGCCCGATGCCAAAAAGATCGCCGTGACCAGGACCCGGTTTGTCAGGCTTACGGCGTCTCGAACGCCACCACGATTGCGCACTGGACCGGTCTCCCTTTGAACGGGAGAACAGGTAAGACAAATGCTCTTAATATTGCCTTATGGCGGAGCGGCGCTGCGCGGCAGCCGAATCGCGTTGAGATTGCTAGGAAAATTGTCGTTTGGCGGATGCTTGCCGGGGCCGAACGATCGCGTTGTGAGAGGGCCTGTGCGTTGCGGATCCAGCTCAGTGCCGCATGGCCGTCTCCACGAACTCCAGCACGGAGCGCGGGACCTCTTCGTATTCGACGAAACGGCGCCGAAGCTCGTCGGCAATGTCGGTCGTGACATCGCGCGACCATCCTTCATTGGTATTGAAGGCCACGATGCGGACCGGACGGCTGTACTGGTCATCCAGCAGGCGGCGGATCAACGTTTTCCGGTCAGTGCCTTCTTCATCGGTTTCGCTCCAGGCACGACCCAGTCGGCCAAAATCGTTCAGCACCAGATAGGTGTCGTGGTCGATTGAATGCGGCACAATCGAAGGTGAGCGAGGCATACATGGTCCTCCACGGTGCACATTATCGTGTTCCGATCGCCCTGCGCATTGGAAATTTTGAGGTAAATCCGGTGGATAGCGGGATCGCGCGTCGTCAGACGAAGGATGCAGTGGCTCCCTTGGAGCAAAGCGTCCCGTCGCTGGTTATCTCTCATCACCGACATGGGCCCTGTTGCGGACGTCGGTGGTTGAGCGACCAATGGGGCTCCCACCCGCTCGAGGAGCGGAGCGATGTTAAGAAGGCTTCGTTTTAGGAATACAACGCTGGAAGAAGTGCTGGCAGTCGATACGCAGCGGCCGCGGAAGAGGCTGCGGATGCGTGACCAGCCCCCGAGAGAGAGCCGGTCAGCAAGGCTGGCCAAGCCGGGGCGGCCGGTCAGTCAACGAAACGACTGACCCTGCGGGATAGCGAGCCGCACGGGGCGAGCCCGACGCTGCCGAGCCACTTGGGTGAGCCCGACTTGCGCGGCGGCCCGTGAACTGGTTCGCCGATGGCGGCGACCAATCCACCATGGCACTCGACACCGTCAATTTTCGCAAGGTCGCCGCCCTCATCGCGGCGGCCGGCACCTTGTTCTGGCTCTACACCTTCTACGCCATCGC
Source organism: Bradyrhizobium sp. UFLA01-814 (assembly GCF_046718885.1). Lineage (NCBI taxonomy): Bacteria > Pseudomonadati > Pseudomonadota > Alphaproteobacteria > Hyphomicrobiales > Nitrobacteraceae > Bradyrhizobium > Bradyrhizobium sp. UFLA01-814. The sequence goes on from NZ_JAQOSR010000176.1 coordinate 15,769, forward strand.
CCATGTGCCGCCTGGCGATGGCACCGGCTTCCAGTGGCTGGCGGTGTTTCCGCTCGGCATGGTGTTCGGCCTGTTCTTCCTGCCGGCCTGGCTGCTCGTCGCCATCGGCCGATTGCCGAGATTCACCGCGGCGCTTGGGGTCTGTGGCCTGATCGCGTTCGCGGTGCTGTGGGCACAGCTGCTGCAGGAGTTTCCGAGGGCTGTCCTCTAGCGAGCCAGTCGATCCGCATCCGCCGGCAAGCCTGGCATGACATTGCTCCAAGGCTGATATAAGCAGCGTTGGGCGCAGGTCGCGGCTTCCGTCGTCACGGCTGGTCCCGGCCATCCATGTCGGCGGAACAGCAGGCGTGGATGCCCTAACGATTGGTATGTCTTCGGAGACGCGTATGAAAGTGATTGGCCTCGCGGGCTGGAGCGGTGCCGGCAAGACCACCCTGCTGTCGCGGGTGATCCCATGCCTGCTGGGCCGCGGCCTGCGCGTCTCCGTGATCAAGCACGCCCACCATGAATTCGATGTCGACGTGCCCGGCAAGGACTCCTGGGTGCACCGACAGTCCGGTGCGACCGAGGTGCTGGTGTCCTCGACGCGGCGCTGGGCGCTGATGCACGAGCTGCGCGGCGCCGATGAGCCGCGGCTGCCGGAGCTGCTCGCCAAGATGGCGCAAGTCGATCTGGTCGTGGTCGAAGGCTTCAAGCGCGAGGCGGTCAACAAGATCGAGGTGTACCGCGCCGCCAACGGCAAGCCGCTGCTGTTTCCCGACGACCCGCGCGTGGTCGGGATTGCCAGCGACGTCGCCGTTGCAACCACGCTGCCGGTCGCGCATCTCGACGATATCGAAGACGTTGCCGAATTGATGCTGCGCGCCGCGATCCCCGTCGACGACGTGCTCGCGCAGGCTCCGGCCGAAGGCTGAAGTGGATGAGGAGGCGGCGTTGACGATGCAGGACGGCTTCGCCATGGTCGAACCATGACAACGACGAAGCTTGATCTCACCGGCCTGAAATGCCCGCTGCCGGCGCTGAAGACGCGCAAGGCCCTCAGGAGCGTGACGGCAGGAGATTTCCTCGAGGTGCATTGCACCGATCCGCTTTCGGTGATCGATATCCCGGCCCTGATCCAGGAGACCGGCGACAAGGTCGAGATCACCGAACGCAGCGACGCCCGGATCGTCTTCTTGATCGAGAAGATCAATGGAGCGATAGGCAATTCGAATGCTGCGTTGCCGCGTACCAGCTAGATGCAGCTTGATATCTACCTTTTGCCTATCGACACCTATTTTCCATTCTGCGCGAATTGATAATGTCCGCCGGGTTGTGGTGATGGAGGTGTGCTCGAG
>NZ_JAQOSR010000177.1:0-16752 GCF_046718885.1 Bradyrhizobium sp. UFLA01-814
GGGCTTCGAGCGCGCCCCGCGCGACTTTGACAACAAGCAACTTTGAAGCCGCCGAGAATCTTGCGGCATATGGCAAGTTTGGATCAAGGAGGGTTACGTCGCCCACACCAAGAATGAGTTGGCGGCCGTCCTGTTCGAGCGTGAGCAAACCGGCGGTTTGATGGCAGATAAACAAGTCGTCACTTTGAGCCTGCGCCACGTGCTTTGCCGTACGGGCCACGTCCATCGCCGAATTCTCGAACAGCACAAGTCCGGTGCCAGCCAGCATGCCGGATTGAAGTTCGGCGTTGAACGTCTGTCGGCATTCAGGCGTTGAAGAATGGCCGACAAGATTGTCACAAGCGACGCTATGCCAATAGTCAAAGCGGTGCCGAGGATCAACATCCGTCGTCGAAAAGAGCTTCTTCATAAGTCGACGCCCTATTGGCCGATTCCGTTCGCCCATAAAGCCGATCCAGACTCAGCTCGCTGGGATTGACTAGGAGTTTAGTCGCATTCGTTGTCGTTGCCCATTGTGATCTACTCCGAGATGATTTCAAAGGGATCGAGAAAGGATCGCTTGGGTTGATCGTCATGGAGTGGGCATGATGTGGCGAAGGCACCAAAACGTGCCCATCGAACTCGTTCGAACTGTCATCGCGATCGCAGAAACCGGAAGTCTTTCCAAAGCAAGCGAACGTCTGGGACTAAGCCAGCCAGCTGTAAGCTCCCAAGTAAAGCGGCTCCAGAGCTTGCTAGGCGGTGAGCTGTTTATGAAGACCGCAAACGGAACGACGGTAACGGACTTCGGTAAGTTGGCCCTACAACAGGCGCGCAGGATATTGGAGGCCAATGACCAATTGTTGCGCCTCAGCGGTTCCGCCGAGACCGTGATGCCCTTGAGGTTGGGTCTAAGCACGGTGTTTGTGCAAAAGTTTCTTCAAAGTCGTTCAACGGCATTTCCGGGTGACACGTTTATTCAGGCTGATCACTCCATCCAGATTGCAAAGGGTGTTTCGGCTGGCTACATCGATGTCGCCTGCTTTTATAAATACCCGGCGATCGAAGAAGACATAGACCAGCTGGCAGTAAAGGAATTCAACGAGCCCCTGGTGTGGATACGAGCGAGGAACTTTGTCATGAGCGCGGGCGCGCCGTTACCTATACTCGTTTGGCCAGGAGACGACTGGATGATACGAGCCCTGATCAAGCACGGGGTATCGTTCAAGATTGCATTCAAGAGCCTTGACTATCATGCCAATCTTGCAGCTGCAGAGGCGGGCATCGGCTTGACCGCTGTGCCCGAAAGCATGATCCCATCCTCCGTCATCAGAGCTAAGGAATATTATCTGCCGGCTCTTCCGACCATCAAAGCTCTATTGTGCGTACGGAACGGGCTGGACTCGAAACGGAGGGCACCGATGGTTGAACAGTTGTCGGGCTTGTTCTTCGAGAGCGGGCAAAAGATGCCCGGTTCGAATTGATTTCGTGTCGCGGCGCTGTATTGCGATCACTCAGCATACCGATGATGTGGTGACCCTGCCGGGCAAAGGACGATGGCATGACGATCATTCGTCGCGCCGTTGTTAAGGGTCGAGTTGCAGATGTCTGGCAGCGATCGGATCTCGAAGGCTGCTGCGTAGTAGTACAGACCGGATAGTCCCGTCTCGAGCCGCTATCTCATCTTGCGGTCCCCGATCTGAGAATTGCCGCGACTTCGACGACAGTTTTTTGTGATCTACTGAGAGAAACTCCCGATTCACGGGGTAGCTTTGGATCTGCGACAAAAGCGATCAAAACGTTCTTCGCTGATCAGGGCCCCTGATCGGAGACATTCTACAAAGAGAACGGTAAGCAGAAATGAATTCTGCCGTGAACATGTTGCCCGACCAATCACCCCGTGAAAGTTCCCTAGGTCTCTTCTTCGCACACCACGTTTACCAGTCACTTGCCTGCTGGCATGGCAACTGCTGGATTTGTAGGCTGCGAACTCGCTGCCAAGAAGTCACGCCATCGAACCGAATGGATATAGCTGGCGTCATTATCGTGGCGGCGCTCGCGCTCGCAGCTTATTGGTGAGGGATAGATGGGGCGGCATTTTTTCTGAGCCCCGCAGTTTATTTCTAATGCGTTCATTGATCAGAGCTCGAATTGGCAAGAAACCAATTTCAGATGTCATGGAGCATGTCGCGAAATGAATTTTTACCGTCAGCTTGGCGCTTATCATTCAGGCCACACGCAATCAGCTGCGCCCCCTGCCGATCAAGCGGATGGGAGCCAGAGCAACAATACGCGCTTTGGATTCAAGGCGACTGACCTGATCGTCTACCCTGCGCACGGTGTCGGTCAAATCGTTGCGATCGAAGAGCAGACTGTAGCCGGCGCCTGCCTCGAGTTCTTCGTCGTCTATTTCAGGAAGAGCAAGATGACGCTACGCGTTCCAACGAGCCGAGCGGCCAAGACCGGAATGCGTCGGTTGTCCGACCCGGGCACCATCCAGCACGCACGACGAATCCTGGGTCAACCACCTCATAAGGCGCGGGGCAATTGGACCCGGATTGCTCAAGAGTACGAAAGCAAGATCAATTCGGGTGATATTGCTGCAATTGCCGAAGTGATACGCGACCTCCACAGGCGCGCTGCCAACCCGGACCAGAGCTACGCCGAACGGCAGCTCTACACGACGGCCGTTGATCGCTTGTCCGAAGAAGTGGCTCTTGTTAGCGGCATGACCGAACAAGAAGCGGTGAAAGAGCTGGAAAGTGTGATAGCCCCCGAAGTCAGGCGCAGCGCCTAGTTGAGGCTTCTCGAACCAGTCGCAGCTTTGCATCCATCGACAACGGCAACGCGCCGGTCAGACGCGCGGCCGAAATTTTCCGTAGTGCGCCGGGGCCGCTTTCAAGCGGCTCCGGCTCAAGTCTCATTCTGCGGCTTGCGAGAAGGGGCTCCCGCCCGGCGCATCGCTTGATGCCTCGGCTTCATCTTGCGGCTTTGCCGTTCTCAGCAAGGCAGGCAGCCAGTCGGTTGCGGCCAGCAACATCGGCCCGCGATCCACAACATGACGTTGTCGAAGATCACAAAATCGCAGCCGCCCATTTCGATGATGATCTTTTCAATCACATCTGGCCCCGCCCCGTCTTGAGCGGGTGGAAGTTCAGAATGACGATGATGCGTTGGGTTCGATCGCCGCCGACGACTGCGACAGCCGCGTCGGCGATGGCTTCCCGTTCGGCATCGCTGCGCTCCGCCAGGCGCTTCATGACTCTCGATAGCTTGGGCGGATTGTTGAAGATCGTGACGGCGAACGAGATCAGACGTGCGCGCTCGACCGCGCTGAGGTCCTTCCCGTCCCTGATCCCAGCGATAACCCGCGACATCTCCTCGTTCGAGGAATCGCCATCCGCCGCTGCCGCGAGCACGGCGACCTCGACCTGGGCCTTCATCGCCCGATAGGCCTGACGCTCCGGGTCGACCGGCCCGCCGCCGGGTGCCTTGAACAGGAATATCTGATCCTCTGGCTGCGGGACCGTGCCGCCGAAGCGCCGATCCGGCTCGATCGCGATATCGAGCCGATCGAGCACCTGCCCAAGCTGGTCCGCGAGCCCGGACGATACCTTGCCATTCTCCGGAAGGTCGAAGTCCGCCGCCCGCAGCACGGTGCCCATCTTCGTGCTCGCCCGGCTCTGGCCGCCCATGACCTCCGACAGGCGTCCCTCGAACGCACGCAACGCGTCGAACCCGATTTCCGACAACAGGTCCTGCGGCAACAGAAGCGAGGCCTGCACCGAGTTGCGCGCCTCGGGCTGGCGACCCAGAAGTCGGCTGAACCCATCGAGTTCGTCGGTACATTCCTGCACGAGGTGCCTCAGCGGTTCGGGAGATGTCGTCGCCTTCGCGACGTCAGGATAGGCCTGATGGGGGCCGTCCACGGCCACCCTGAAGGCTCCGCTGGCGGCTTCGTACCTGAGATCGATGTTGCCGGATGTGGATACGTCCAATCCTTCCGGGAACGCGCTCCGGAAACGCAGATGCCAAAGGGCCACGAATTCGTCGAAGCAGCGGACGGCAGCGGTACGCAGATACACGTCCGGCAATGCGAGAACCCAGAGCAGTGCGTCCTCGGACAGGATCGTCGACGACTGCGCAAGACGCCGCCCAAGATGCATGCGCACCGGAATGTCTATTTCAGGAGAGTGCGACCGCTCCGCCGACGGCTGCGGAACAGCAAGCGGCATGCCGGCCGCGCACCTTGCCATGTCAACGAACCGCCTCCCGTAACCCTGGAAGGACTCGTTGTCGACGCGCCTCGCGAGGAGCCTCTCGACTTCGGAAATGCAATCCGGCGCACTCGCGACATCCCGATCGACGAAGAGCCTGTGCTCCAGCCCGTAGAAGAACACGAAGACGTGCCCAATACCGTAGGAATCGTCTCGCCGACCGGTCGACATCCAGTCAAGGAACGCACGACGGGCCGCTGGCGTCACGTCCGCGTAGGACGGCCAGTACGGCATCGAATCCCCAGCAACGTCCGGCCGCGACGTTTGCGCGGAAAGCTTGGGATTGATGACATAACCATCGATCTCCTGGCCTTCCGAGAAGAGAGCCTCACCGAGATAGAAGCGACCGGCCGCGATCGTGACGCCCTGGACCGTGACCGACTCCCCTGGCGGCACCCACCTCGCCGGCGCTGCAGCCCGCCCCCTGCGATAGGCCGGCGCGATCCGCTCCGGGGCCACTGTCCGTGGCCCGACCAGCGGCGGCGGAGTGGGCTGCACGCCCGACCGGCTCGGCGCGATCTCGCCTCGCTTTTTGGCTTTTGAGGAAAGGTAGCCGAGCAGCAGCACGAGACCGGAGACCGTGCAGACGACCACGACCGCGGTCAGATTTTCAACGACGAACCGATAGGCCGCGCTGAGGACCGCGTAGATCGCGCCCAGCACGAGCAGCAAGCCCATTCCTGCCGTAGACCAGCCCTTCCGCCGCCCCATATCTCCGTCTATCCCCGCCGCTTCTTTCGTCCAGAAATAGCGTGTGACAGTAGGGATGTACAATCGTCGAAGGTCGTGTCCGCGGGGCCTTCCGTAATGCCTTCCTCCCGGGAACCTGCACTCGGAGTACCATCTCGCGAAATCGTACAAAAGCGTAGATCAGCGTGCGCTACGGACGGTCCCCCACGCCGTTGAGCCAGTGTTTTCAGAGACTTACCGCGTAGCCCGAGGGTTGGGATCAGCCAAAAGGGCCTGAAGGCGGTTTCCGCTGCCTCTTCAGCTTACGGGCGATGTTATCGGAAACTGCCTGCCACTCGTCCTTGCCCGCCTTTCGCGCTCAGCGACGGATGCCCCTCGGAGCGCCCCGGCTTGGCAAATCAACCCCGGTTTGCTGCCGAAAGCTCTTCGTTATCGCAACCAACAGCACGAACGCGACAATCAGCAACAGCCAGTGCACGATTTTCCCCCTCCGTCCTAAAACGTTGGTGCGCTCGCATGCCACCCCACGAGCACGTCCATATCCACCAACGCGACTTTCTCGGAAAGCCCGGCCGATTCTATCGCCTCGTCGGTAAACCCGGAAGTGGAGACGACGTATCCGCGAAAAGCGCCGTGCTCTTCAATCACGCCCTTGAATTGCTGGATGGTCGGGCGCCCCACCCTATTCTCCGGTGCATTGCGCTTACACTGCACAACGATCAAGCCCTCCGGGTGGATGGCAAAGCCGTCGACACCGTAATCATTCGATTTCCGTGTCGCCCAGGACTCGAAGCCTGCGGCGTCGAAAAAGCTCATCGTGTGCCGCTCGAATTGAAACGGGTCCATGTTTAGCAGGTAGGCCCGAAGCGCTAATTCCTCGGGCGGCACCGCAAAGCGTGTGGGATCCATCGGCTGCTCTTTCATTGCAGCCCTCATTTCTGCACTAGCCCGGCGCAGGCGTTCGTCCTGCGCTATGGCATCGATTATCTCAGCGATGTGTGGGCGCGCCTCGGGGTTGGTCACGATCGTTTCGATGATTGAAGTGATGCCCGCTGTGCCAAGGAACACGAGCAACAGAACAGGCACACCAAACGCGCCGCCGAACGCTGCAATACCGGCTGCATGCCCTCCAACCAACGGGACCGCAGCTAACGTCGCGGGCAGCGCAATCTTCATCGGCAGCGGAAGGTCTGAGCTGCGATAGTTCGAAACCGCTTCCGAAACGCTTTTTGCAATCGCGGTAATTGCTGTCCGCGAATTGACAAGCGAATTCAGCTTTTTGAATTTGTCTGTTGGACTCAAATCGCTCGCGATGACAGCACGCGAATCGCTTAGCCATCGAATGGCGATCGCGCGGTCCTCTGATCGCGTTGAATGTCTTATGGCCGACGCGAAGCGGGCTATCAGCCACTTCCTAATGCCTCCTGTGATCCCATCAAGCATGGTTGCTTCCAAAGAATAAGTACGCCTGCTTTAAAGACGATGCGTCTTAGCAATCTAGACCTTAGGCGCACGACCTATTGCGCGCATTCTCAGGTTGATATCCTATCAATCAAGAGTCTAGGGGTATTTCCGATGCGAGTTGTTTTCACAATCTTTGCTTTGATCAATTTCGTCGTTAAGCCCGTCTGGGCGCAGGATAGCGCTCCCAGCAGGCTAGACAGTATTACCAAGTCGGCCCGAGGCATGATTCCCTCAATGCCAACCGTCTCTCTGCCGTCAATGCCGGACCTATCGCTTCCTGACTTGTCCGATCCATCAGGCAAGCTAGTGGCGGAGTTCAATTCGTTCACTCAGCAAGTCGGGGACGCTCTGCCTCTCTTAGAACAGATGGGCTATGAGGTCACCACCTTCAAAGTCACTTGGGGTCTCCCACCGAAGGCGCGACTACGACTGAAGTCTAGCGGCAATGCCGACACGCAAAAGGTGACCGCCATCGCTGCGAAGGCACCGAGCAGCGGCGTCTTAGTTTCCGCTCTGATCTCCAGCGCAGTAACCGCTAAGCGGATTCAGACCACAATGAAATTGGGCACGGCCTTTCTCGACGTCGACTTTGCCGTTCCGCCTCGCGTGAACATGAAATTCGTGAACTCCAAGGACAATCCAAAAGACGATTTTCGCGATCTGGATGACCTAGAGTTTGCTTGTAAGAACTGAGGCTAGAAATCAAGACCGACCCGTTTATCAAGCCATTTCTGCGAACTCGACTGGAGCTGATGAACGGAAATGAGCTCCTAGAATGGCTCGTCAAACTCGCTGCAAAAAATAGCCACAACACCGATCATTTCGTGGGATCAGCACCTCGCTAATCAAGTACAGCGGCGGCCACCGGCCCCTTCTCAAATACTTTGCCTTCCTCTTCAAGCGCCTTCCGTCGTTTGTCCGCCGCGCTAATGAAAGCGGAAAGCGTATCGAGGTCCGCCTTGATCGTATCCCACTTCGGTAGATCGGCCGGCACCTCGATGGACTGATCATGCCCAGAGAATTTCGAGCAGCGGGTCATTCCCGCGTAAATGGCTTCGTAGTCGGCCTTCTCGATCCGCGCCGCCCTTAACTTCATGGTTGAAACGCCCGGCCTGAATCGGCCAACGACGCCCGCAAAAAGAATTTCCTCGATCGAATGCTCCCAGGTTTCACGCATCTTCGTATAGATGTCGATGACGAACGACCGCTGGGTTTCATCCGTTTCTGAGTAGGTCGTCTTTTTCTTCTGCAAAAGCTCAGTGATCACCGCCAAGCGTTTCGTAACACCCATCGAAATCCAGGGGCGTTGATTGTCATCAATGATGCCGAAGCGCCCATCGCCGTGCTTGGCAATCCATTCTTTCCTAAGAGGCACCTTCAATTCTTGCGCGAGCTCCTCCACGGCATAGTGAAAGAATAGATTGTGCGTGAAAATGATGACCTGCCGCCCCGCAGTTGCCTCTTTCACCAAGCGCTTCGCCACTGCCTCGATACGTGCATGGTCAAGCGACGAAACCGGATCGTCGACCACGATGCCGTGCTTTGCCCCAACCTCCTTCAATTCTGCCAGGAATCCAGCCAGGGCAAGCGCTCTTCTTTCGCCCTCGCTCAGGATGTCGCTGTTCTTTCCGATCTTCTGCTGCGCTTCGAGGCCGATTTGAACCTTGCTCTTACCGACCTCGCCACGGTCAGCAAGCTTGAGCGGCAAATGCTGAAGATCGAGAGCAACGATTTCATCCTGCAGGCTCGATTGAAGGGAATCCGTCAGAACCTTCCTTCTCAACTTGGTAATATGAGTCGTGATGGCGCCAACCGCGCAAGCTGTAACGCAAGCCTTGGTCTTAACCAGAATCTCCAGCGAATTGCGCCGCGCCACAAACGTATCGATATCGGTCGATAGCTTCTTCCTCGCCTCAAGGTCATCATGCTTTTGCTGACGCTCGGCGCGTTTGGCGGCTTCGCCGGCAGCCGGCTTCAGACCGTCAATTTCCTTGGCGAGCATCGCGCTTTCCGCGACCAGCTCATCGACAACCGAGCGATCAAGATCAGCGAGCCCCTCCAGTCCCGAATAGTCGATAGCCTTGATGGCCTTTGCAAGCAGGTCATGACGCTCCCGGGCAGCGGTATAGAACTGCTCCAATCGATCTGCCTGCCCTTGGCGGCGAGCCGACCCTTCGACGAAATTGACCAGCCGGTTCTTGATCTCCGTTCCGTCAATGAACTTGACCTCGAGCACCGCGCGGGCGATGTCCGCGAAGCTCTTCTTTGCCTGCTCAGCGTCGGCGCTGGCCTTGCCCTCTACGTACTCGTCAAAGGCTGCCAGCCGAAGACGTGCATCATCGTTCAGTGGTTGATGGCAAAGCACACAGGTGTCGGCCGTGACCAGTTGAGGTTTAGCAAGGGCAGGATAGGCTTCAGCAGCAAAGTCACGAGCGTATCTCAACAGCTGACGCCACGCTTCATTGCCCAGCTGAGGCACCGCGGAACCCTCCGAAAGCGCCGTGGCAGCTGCCTTCGCAGCGTCCCGCGTTGTCGCGGCCTTCGCTTGCGCTTCCTTCAACTTCGTTACGCCGGCATTGCCGATGGTATCGAATATCGCGTTTGCCTCCGCGACGAGTGTTTCGACCGTGGCCTTGGTCGCCTGCTTCACCTTGGACAGCTGCGCGGGATCCTGGCTCAGCTCCAGCTTAATTGCTTGCAGCTCGGCGTCGTCCTTCTCAGTCCATGCCGCCAGTGACCGCATCGCGGCTTCAGCTGGCAGATCCTCGTCTGCTTTGAGATTGGCGAGCATCGTCGATACTTTGGTCTTCTTCTCATAGCCAAGTGGCAGGGGCGTCTTGTGCGCCTTGATCAACTGCGCTTCCTCGGTCTTGAACCGGCCATCGAGGATGCGCAGGGTGTCGGCCAGGTTGGTCAGCAACGCAAGCTCGAAGGGCAGAAACTCGATGTTTCGCTCGGCATCGACATATAAGCCGGCGACGTCGCTGTCGAAGACCGAAATGCGCCCCAGCTCTGGCGGCGGGTCGGTTTTGTCATTCCAGACAACACTCTTTGTCTTGTCGCCGTCGACACGAAATGACAGCGTGATCTCGCGCGGATCGGACGATTCCGGCTCGAACACGTTACCCCGCAAGGTAACGTCATGGAGGCAATGGCAGATTTTCTTGGCAATGCGGCAATACCCGCTCTTGCCCGATCCATTCGGCCCGTAAATCAGCGTCACCCCATCGATAGCGAATATGAGCGGGGGCTGCTTCGCTGCGAGACGATCGATGTTGCGCAACGGGCCGATCGATCCCAGCACCGTAACCGGGGCGAATTTGTTGCCGGCCTTGAGGTGGGTTTTGGTCAGAGCAGGCCAGGTCGTTAATTTTCCGCCGGGAAGGCCTGCGTCGGCCCTGATGGCCGCCTCCAATTGCCCAAGCTCGCTCTCATCAAGTTTCGTTTTTGAGGCGAGAAGCCGCACAGCCTCCTGTTGCCACTTGGGGCGTGCGGCGCACCATTCGAATAAGGTCTTGTCGTCAGCCATACGTGATCCAAACAATCAATTGTATAAAGCGGGCTTCGAAATCATTGATTGCATCAAAGGAAGTCGCACGGCTTAGCTTGTCAAGGCACCCCCTTCTACAACCAAAGTCGTTGACACGTTTTTATAGGTATATTTCTATATGCCTGCAGAATGACCTTCTGCGCGCGATCAAGCCCACAGTTTTCGTGGGTTCGAGCAAGAAAGACCTGCGGGCGTTTCCTGCAGCCGTCCGAAGCGAGATCGGCCAGTCCCTTTTTGAAGCGCAACTCGGCGAACGTCTGCGCAACGCGAAGCCCTTGAAAGGCTTCAGCGGGGTTTTAGAGATTCGCGACAACTTCGCTGGCGATACCTACAGGACCGTCTACGCAACGCGTCTGGAAGGGGTCCTGTACGTCCTTCATGCGTTTCAGAAGAAGTCCACCAGCGGAATCGCCGCACCGCAACGGCATATAGACCTGATCAGGCAGCGCTTGCGCGATGCCGAGGCTATCCACAAGGCAACAAAGGGAGACCGATAATGAGCGCTAAGAAAAAGCTGCCCGCCCATGACATGGGCTCTGGCAACATTTTTGCTGATCTCGGCCTGCCAAATGCCGAGGAACATCAACTGAAGGCCGCCCTGGTTGTCCAATTAAAGCGGCTCGTGGCGGACCGGGAAATGACCCAGATCGAAGCCGCCAAGCTGGTGGATATGAAGCAGCCTGACTTGTCCAAGTTGCTCCGTGGGCATTTCAAGCTGGTTTCAGTGGAAAAGCTGCTGCGCATGCTTACGGCGTTCGACCAGGACGTTGAAATAACGGTAAAGCCACATCGGAAGCGTGGCGAAGCCGGCCGGATCACGTTTATTCCGGCCTAGATCGGTCAACAGGGAGGGTTCATGACATTTAGCGCGACGGCGGCCAAAGCCGCCCATGAACCCACCCTGCATTGCCCAAACTGCAACCACGAGATTCGGCTGACGGAGTCGCTCGCCGCCCCCCTTCTCGCGGAGACCCGCCAGCGCTTTAATGAGCAGCTGGCGAGTAAGGACGCCGAAGTCGCGCGGAAAACCGAGGCGCTCCAGCAAGAGCGTGAGAAGCTTCAGAAGGATCGCGAAGAAGTTGAAGACCAGGTCGCCAAACGGCTGGCGGCTGAACGCGGCCAGCTCGTTGCGGCGGAAGCGAAGAAGGCACGTGAGGTCGCCGCGGCCGAAATTCAGGCCCGGACCAACGAGGCGGCCGAGCTTCGGCAATTGCTCGAAGCGAACAACGGCAAATTAGCAGAAGCACAGCAGGCGCAGGCCGAACTGATCCGCAAACAGCGGGCGCTCGATGACGAGAAGCGCGAGCTTGACCTGACGGTTGAGAAACGGGTCCAGGCGCTGGTTGATCCGATTCAGGTCAAAGCCAGGCAGGAGGCCGACGAAGCGGCGCGGCTGCGTGTCGCCGAGAAGGACCAGACCATTGAATCAATGACCCGTACGATCGAGGAACTGAAGCGCAAGGCTGAGCAGGGCTCGCAACAGTCACAGGGCGAGGTTCTTGAGCTTGAACTTGAGGAATTGCTGCGCGGTAGGTTTCCAGCTGACTCGATTGAACCGGTCGGCAAAGGTGAACTTGGCGCCGACCTTATTCAGCAGGTGAACGGATCGATCGGACAACCTGTCGGCATTATTCTTTGGGAAACCAAGCGCACCAAGGCCTGGAGCGACGGGTGGCTTGCCAAGCTGCGAGACGATCAGCGCCGCTCCGGTGCCGACGTCGCTTTGATTATCTCGCACGCCCTGCCCAAACATGTTGAGCAATTCGACCTCGTTGATGGCGTCTGGGTGGCTCACCCGCGCTGCGCATTGCCTGTAGCGGTCGCGCTCCGTCAGGCATTGATCGACGTCAGCAGCTCGCGCCTTGTCCAGCAAGGTCAACAGACCAAGATGGAACAGGTCTATCATTACCTGACGGGGACGAAGTTCCGACAACGTGTTGAAGCCGTGGTCGAGAAATTCAATGACATGCGCGACGACCTCGACAAAGAGCGCAAGTTTATGGGTCGGCAGTGGGCTAAGCGCGAAACCCAAATCCTCGCAGTCATCGACTCGACTGTTGGCATGGTCGGAGACCTTCAGGCCATCGCGGGCAAAGCGATGCCGGAAATCCCGAGCTTGGAAATGCAGCTTCTGGAGAACGATGCCGACCCCGCTCGCAAAGCCGGATAGAGCCGCAATACTCTAGGGTGCCCTGCCACCATCCCAGGAACTTTTTTGATCGGCATTCGGGAGGGCGTTGATCTAGCCGGCTGAAGAGCGCGCCGCCGCCTCAGAAGCTGCATTTTAATGCGACAAGTCTTCGGTAGGTTTTGACGGTCAGATCGTCTTGGACTGCCAACCAAAAACTGACCCCACGAGAAGCTTAAAATATGATGGCAATAACGCCTATTGTTAATGAGTTTGCCGAGCGAGTACGCGCATCATTCGTCCTTGAGTAATTTCCAAGGCTCCACACTGAGGCCCTTGGCAATGCGTGCCACGTTGTCAATTGAGACATTTCGCTCCGAACGTTCCACACCGCTAAGGTAAGTTCGATTGATGCCGCTCTCGAGCGCAAGCGCCTCCTGGCTAAGGCCACGCGCTGCTCGAAGTCGGCGCATGTTCCTCGCTAGAATGTCCCGCAGTGGTCCCTTGTGCGTCCGTTTCACGAAGACACTTGGGCCCGTCCGACGCCTTTAAGGCGACCGCTTTTAAGTTACAATCGGCAGGCCAAACTGCTATCGTCACCCAAGCAAGGGACCTCATAGCGATCAGCGTCATGAATGAAGAGAGCGATGCAGTAGAGGCATTCCTAGAGTTGAGCGAAGGGCAGCCCCTTCAATCCGCGTCTTGGAGTGTCGGTTATCGACTGATCGGATCCGGCGAGGTTATCTGCGCGATCAAGTTACCCCTAGCGGTCGCGGAGGCAGCACGCCTCCCTCAGTCCAGAATTTCAATCGTGTTAACTGCAGCTGGTCGGATCGAGGTATTCGCAGGAGGGTCCCTAGAAAATGAGTCGATCGACGAGCTTGTCGCCAAGACAGTTGCGGAAGAGAATCTTCGCCTTGAAGAGGCCTCAGGATCGGACTTGAGATCCCTCCTCGACCGCCTTGAGCATTCAGTGAGCCTCGTGAAGGAAGCCATCGCACGCATGCCACCGTCCACCTGAGAGCCTGGTCGGGGCACTGAAGGCATAGGGAGCGCAAATCGGAAGCCAACAGGCAGCACTTATTGGAACAAGTACCGATCCTTAAGAACCTTCATCATTCGTCTGGATGACGAGCCCATCTTGCGTTCGCTTCGCCTGTCGAAGCTGGTGAAGCTCAAAGGGGCCTTCTGGCCTTGGCGCGACGCCAGGGATGTCGCCTGCAGCACGCAATTATTTGCGATGTGACGCGATCATTTGGCCCGCATCAAATCAGCTTGACGCCATGCGGCGTGGGCGAGTAGCCAACCGCTCCGCTCAGTCTCGCCTGCTTAGTTCGCCTTCCAGCGGGTGCACAGTGAGGAACCTCATGATCTTTCTTGCTTGTCGAACCTCCACCTGGCCGACGTTTCACGCTGATCCTGTCGATCAGCCATTGCTGACACAATTATGCAAAGCCGGCATCGCTTTAGAACCGTTTTGACGACATCGCCTGCACCGGTGTCGCCAACTCTTGGATGTGCAGACAACCACTTAGCCGCACTTCGGCGCCAGTGCTTTTATCTTGCCCTCTTAATCGGTCGTCTCGTGCGCTTCATCTCACCCATTGTCGCTTGCTCTATCTGCTGTGGGTGTTCGATCGGAATGACCTTGAATACTACCCTTTCGCTGAAGTAACGCACGGCAATTCGAGCTCTGAGGGCATGCACGGAGACGTCATTCAATCTGGGAAACTGCCTCAATATCGCGCCTGGCGATCGAAATTCGAGGCTCAATCCGACGCGAATTTCCAGGAGACTCTCGACAAACTGCTCCCCAAATTCCATCCGATCAATCGCATTTTTGACCGACGACGAACCTCCTTTTCCGATCGCGAAGTGCCCTTCAGCCTCCCGCCAGAGCGGCGCAACAAACGCAAAAAAGCCCCGCCTCCGAGGAGGCGGGGCCGATGGCTGCGGCCGATCAATCGCCGCTACGGCGCGACCAGATCAAGCTGAAACCTTCCTCACCTTCGACCTTGACCAACGAGGCGTAGATCGGGGCCGGGAAGCTCGGATCGTCGAGCTTGACCGAGAGATATTCGCGCTCGCTGTCGCGGACGGTCTTCTTCCAGGCGGCGCCGAACTCGGTCGCGCCCGCAAAGATCCGGTAGTCGGGAGCCTTGTCGTTGTCCTTTTCGGATGCGACAAGCTTCGCCTTGATGTTGAGCGTCAGCGTCTTGATCGAGCCGGTGTAGCCGTTGTCCGATGCGGTCAAAGTGCCGATGGTCGCCATGATAATCTCCGTCTGTTTTGCTCGGGCCGCGTCCATCACAGCCTCGATGGCGATCCCTTGCCCGGAGAGCGATCGGCCCGCAGCCTTTAGGGCCCGCAGCTCGAGCGGAGGACGGCGAAAGCCTGCTTTTTTGTCTTCCCGCGAGGAATGCCGCCCCCTTCGCGGCAGGGGAAAAAAGCAGGCGTGAGCTGTTGCGGGAAGGCGATCGAGACTCTTGCCGTCCCTCGGGCCTGATCAGCCCAATCGTGACTGCGTTGGACGCGAGCCCATGATAGAACTGACGGAGATTTTCATGGCGATCGCCCCACGTCACAGCTTAGACAACGGCTGAATCGGTGGAAGATAAGCCGATGTCCGCCCATCAATTGCAAGGAGGGCGCATCGGGATCAACGCGAAGAACCGGGCCACATGTTCGCAGAGGACACCGGTCACACCGCCGGAATGGTTCGCCCGGCTGCATCCTCGATAGTCGCAATCAAGGCACGATCCCTGCCCTAGTCTATGCCTCGCTGGTGAAGGTCGAAGGAGGCGCGATACAGCCGCCCTGGCTGCAGCAATCGGCGTAGATCAGACGGGTCATCCGCCCCCAATCGGAGGGAGCCCTTGCGTGGAAAATCGCCGCTTTGCACCAGTCGAAGCGGGCCGCGCGCCGTCAGGTGCGCGGCCGAAAATTTTGATCACGCCGGGGCCGCCTAAGCGGCCCCGGCGCTGGTCTCACTCCGCAGCTTCTGCGTGGGGTACGCTGCCTTCCGCCTCGCTTTGGAGATCAGTTTGCTCCTGCGGGACGGCCATCCGCAGCAGCGACGGCAGCCAACCGGTCGCCGCCAACAGCTGCTCGGCGGCCTGCGCCATATCGGCCTTCTTCATGTCCGTCAGACGCTCGGCCGCCTCCCCGCCGACGCCTTCGCGGACAGCTTCCAGGATGTTCGCCTTGGTGACGCGACCGAGATAACTGCGCACCGTCGGGTGCCAGTAGGCGGTCATGTCGAGGGCCACGGCCTCGGCCAAACGGCGGCCCGCCGCCAGCGCACGCGGCCTCCGATGGAACGGCAATTTGACCGCATTGACCGTGAGCGCGACGCAATGCGCGAACAGCGCCATGCGGCTGTCGTGGTCGAGCTCGGCCACGAATTCCCACAGTCCGGCGACGTCTCTGGGCATCTGCCGCGCCCAATTGCCATGGCGATCCGACCAAGCTTTCCCGGCCGGCGTGTCCTCGATCCCGTCCGCGTGCGCAGCCAGATCGGTCCTGACCGGCTGGATGCCGACCACATGGGCGTTCGCTCCGAGATAGAAGATTTGCGCGGCGAGCGCATGGGTGACCGCCACGATGGCAACATCAGGCTGCTCACTCAAATTGAGGCGCAGCCCCAAGGTGCGGTGCGCGGTCAGGTCGCGAACGAGAGCGTCGGACAGCTTCTGGTCCTCGTCTTCCTCGTCGCTCGCGCCCTCGTCGTCCTCGCCGTCCGGCGCGCCCTCCTCGCCTCCCCGGTCCTCTTCATTCCGCGCCCCGGCGCCGCCTTCCGGACCGGCTTCGGCCTCGGACTTCTCGTCGTCCGGGCGGATGAAACCCCGCTCGATCCGCACCGTGCCGTCGTGATTGAGGACCACGAAGGCGCCACCGCGCGCAACGTCGGCGACATCGTAGGCCTGCCGTTTCGCCTCCAGCCGCTCGATCTCAGTCTCCAGCTCGCCGAACCGCGCGTCCACGTCGTCGGGGAGTTCCTCGGCCATCTGATGCTGCTCGGTCAGCCGGTCGAACTCGGTCTGAACCGCCTGAAGGGCGGCCTGATCTTCCGCCGAAAGCTCGACCGGATGGGGGTAGACCCGGCGCATACCGTGGGCATGCGGGAAGTCGAGATGGGCTTCCGTCCATCGCCATCCCTCGGCCGCCCGCAGGTTATCCGCCTCGCGACCGAGCCTTGCGGTCACCAAGAGATCGAGCAGCGAGACGTCTTCCAGATAGCCGCCGCGATCCTCGGTAAAGAGGTCGCGCAGCACGGTGCCGCCCGCCTCCGTATAGGCCTCGAGCCCGACAAAGCGCGCCCGGCGATCCGTGGCAGGAACGTGGGTTTCGGTGAGCAGACGGCGGATGGTGGCAGCATCGGGGTCGAACGGCAGGCGCTCATAGACGGCCTCCTGCCGGGCATGATCGTCCGTGATGGCAAACGCCATCAACTGCTCAAGCGTCAGCTCGCCGTCGCGATAGAGCTGCACCAATCTGGGCGAAACCGCGCCGAGCCGCAGGCGTTGCCGCACCACATGCGCGGTGACACCGAAGCGAGCCGCGATCTCCTCCACACCGAGCCCGCGCTCGTCCGCAAGCTTCCGAAACGCTTCGAACTCGTCGGCCGGATGCATCTTCTCCCGAGTGACGTTCTCGTCCAGGCT
>NZ_JAQOSR010000178.1:0-16739 GCF_046718885.1 Bradyrhizobium sp. UFLA01-814
GTCGAACAGGCAAAGGCGGCGCAGAATGTCAGGGGTTACCTGTGGGCTTGGACATCGCTGAACGCGCGCGTCTCAGGGCAGTGGCGGCGACAACGCCTGCGCAACAGCCGGCGCCTTTGACGAATATGTCTTTTATGTAGCCATGCCTGCCGGCGAGCAGCTTTTGAATGAGTTCGAAGCCGACAATGACGGCGAGAAGCGCCAGCAGGATTGGCAGGACATGCTTCGGATAGGCGAACGAAAAGACGGCACCGACAACGAAGAGCGCGGCAAAGCGATCGGCGTTTGGCGATATCAAGGTGTGGGGACGAAATGCCAGCGTTGTATCGGTGACGATGAAGAGGCCCAGGATCAAACCCCAAGCCAAATATCGGAATGCGGTTTGGGGCATTTCTGAGCTCAACGGGCCATGTTGGGCGCGACATTGAGCGGTGCGCCGCCAATCGAAACGGGACCCGAGGACCTGGCTGCCCGAGGCGGCGGCTTTCTCGGCTGCGGGTCGGGTGGCGCGATCGGGGCGCGCGGCACCTCGGCCGCAACAGGTGGCGGCGGCGCTGCCGGCGGGGGCAGATGCTGCAACTCGTCGACCTTCGAGGTCAGGACCGCCAACTGATCGGTAATGGCCTTCAACTGCGCCTGCCCGTCGGCTACCGACCGATCGAGTGCGGCGAGGTCTTCCTCGAGCTTCTGCTGGGCCGCGAGGAGAGTCGGCAACGCCTCCTTGTCGCTCGTCGTCATCGCTCCGCCGGACGATTCGTGGCTTATGGCGGGGACCAATGCCGCGACTTCGGGCCAGGCGTACACGCCGCCGGCGCCGACAAGGGCGAGGACGACGATCAGAAGGAACCACGGCCAGCGGCGGCGACCGGCGGGCAGGGGGCTTTTCGGCGCATGGCCGTGCCACGCCTGGTCGGAATCGTTGTCCATCAATGCTTCCTAGGCGCCTCTGGCATTCGTTGCAATCAATACGGAGTTCGACCATGTTACCGGGTAATGCTCCATTTGCCCGTTCCCCCCTCAGCGCCTGCCCGTACTTCCCAACTCCTCGAAGAACTCGTCGCGCAAGCACCTGATGGCCCCGTCGACCTCGAATGGCTCCTCAGCCATCTGGACAGGCGCTCGTTCGGGCTGCTCCTGCTGTTGCTGGGGCTACTCGTGATCGTCCCTGGCGTGGCCACGGTTGCGACGCTGGCCCTCCTGTTTCCGGCGGTCGAGATGATGTTGGGGCACAGTGCTCCATCCTTTCCCCGCTTCCTGTCGAAGCGGCCGTTCGACTTCAAGCGATTCAAGCGGTTCACCGTCAGGGCGGGTCCGCTGCTGCGCGCGATCGAGAACATCAGCCGGCCGCGCTGGAACGCGCGCCATGACGTGACTGACCGGCTTGTTGGCTTGGTCGTGTTCCTGTTGGGTCTGTTGGCGGGCTGGCCCCTGCCTCTGGTCAACGTCATTCCCGGGATTGTGGTCGTCCTGATCGCGATTGCTTACCTGCAGGAAGATGGTCTGCTGTTGGCCGTGGCAATGGCGGCCGCGGTGATGTCCTTGCTTGGCCTTGGATGGACGCTCTGGACGTCGGCCGCCGCCGTAATCAGCTGGATTGCGATCTGAGATACCGCGGCAAGCCGCGGGGTAGATGCGCTACAGGACCGCTAAAGTTTAAGACATTGGTTATCACTTTGCTTTCATTTTCACCGCCTCATTCAACAAAGAGGCACCATGTCTGACATCACCATTCCCGGCGGAAAAATTCGTTCCTTCATCGAGCGGATCGAGAATCTGGACGCTGAACTGCAGGAACTGAACGAGCAGAAGAAGGAAGTGTTTTCGGAAGCCAAGGGTGAGGGTTTCGACGTGAAGATCCTCAAGGAGATCGTCAAACTGCGAAAGCAGGATCAGGATGAGCGCGACGAGCGCGAATCGCTGCTCGATCTCTACATGCGCGCCATGGAAACGGCACCGGCGGACAAGGCTGCTGCGAAAGCGGCGTGAGAGGCCCGGTGCGTTCCCCGCGATCGAGATCCGGGGGCGCGCGATCTCTCGGCGGACGAACTTCCCAAGCTCGTCCGCCTCCGTCCCATCAACCATTCGCGCGGCGTTGGTCGCACCTTCCGTTCATGATTGTGTCTTCCGATCGGATCGGAGTAGCGATCGATCAGGGTTGATGCGGCGATGCGCAGCGGAGCGCTGGAACCGGCAATCCAAAGTCATCGCGACGCTTTGGCGCCCCGCGCTGTTTCGACCATGGTTCGAAAGGTGATCGAGTATCTGGGGGCCTCGACCGGCGGAATGCTGTGCTCCCATATCTGCCGTGCATCGCCGGCCATCAGGTAGAGTGATCGGGACGCCGCATCGAGCGTGAACCGCTCCCATCCGTTTTCCGTCCGACGACGAAAGCGGAACTTGCATGCGGATCCCAGGGACAGTCCAAAGATCCGGTCGAAATGCCGCTTGTCGCGGTGCCAGCCGATACCGACGCCGCGATCATATTCGGTGCACAGGATCTGCCCGATCTCGGTCGACGCGCCGCCGAAGGATTGGGTCGCGGCGACGATGCCGTTTAACCAGGAGGGGATCGGCTCGGCACATTCCAGTCGGCGCGACGCATAGTCGTACCGGTAACCGAACGAAGCCACGCGGCGCTTGCCTTCGAACTGTCCGAACTGGAAGGGGGCAAGCGGAAGTGCCCGGATGTGGCGGATGAGTTCGCCCTCGGTCGCTTTGGAGATGAAATCCGGCGCGTAGTGCAGACCCGCCGGACCTGCGGCCGGCGCATCGAACATCGACAATTGTTCGGACAATCTGGTGCCGTCAGTGTTTGCGAACCTGTCACGAATATGGGCGCGCCGAGACAGAATTTAAACCGGCCGTCAGGTCGCTTGGGCTTCCACCTGGCGCGGCTTCGATGGGCGAAAGACGGCATCAACGCTCGGTCCCGGCATCCTCTTTCGCCACGATCTTCAGGCCTTGGCCAGGAAGCGATTGCCGCAACGTCGTTCGGCCCCGTCCTGTCGCCGCGGGTGATGGCGCTGTGAGAACCAGTTGACTTTAGGGACACAGGGCGAATGTATCCAATATCGCAATGTCGGCTTCAAAAAGACCGATCGAACTCGGAAAATGCGCTTCGATTGTGATCCCCTAGACCGCGCGTATATCTATGATTTTACAGATAGTTATGCGATTATCAGGTGTGAATATATCCTCTGATCAAATAAGTTGCAGTCCAAATCTTGGATACGGATGTTGACTTCTGGATACATTCTGTTCAATTTGCGCCACAATAAAATCAATCCTGGGAGGACCCGGTGACCGGCAGTTCGGGCGCGCGCGGGGCGAAATTGACGCAGACGACAGCCGTGCTGGTGATGTGCGCGGTCCTGATCGTCATTTTTTCGATCTTCCTGAAGGGCTTCCTGACGCTGGGCAATCTGTTCGCGCTGGCGCGCAACATTTCGATACTCGGCATTCTCGCGCTCGGCATGGCGGTGGTCGTGATCGGGCGTGGACTGGATCTGTCGCAAGTCGCCTCCTTTGCCGCCTCCACCGCGATCGCGATCATCCTGATGAATTCGGGCTACGCGACGCCGGTCGCGCTGCTGATCGGCTTCGTGATGGCGATCGTCATCGGCATCCTGAACGGGTTTCTGATCTCGGTGATCGAGATGCCGCCACTGCTGACGACGCTGGCGTCGAGCCTTGCGGTGCTGGGAATCGTACGCACCACAGCCGTGCAGCACTATGTCGTCTATCTTTCCAAGGGGCACGACGAATTCCTGCGGCTCGGCGGAAACATCTGGGGCGGTGTTCCGATCTCGATCCTGATCTTCGCGGCCACCGCGGTCGTGGTGCATCTCTTCCTGTCGCGCACCGTGATCGGGCGCTTCGTCTATGCCCATGGCGACAATCCTGACGCTGCGCGTCAGACCGGTCTGCCGACCCGCCCGCTGACCATGATCGAGTACGCGCTGTGCGCCGCGATCGGGTATGTCGGCGGTGTCGTGATGGTCGCGCAGACGGCGCTGATGCATCTCCAGGTCGCGGAATCGACGATCATTTTCGACGTCATCATGGTTGTGGTGCTGGGCGGCGTCAGCCTCGTCGGCGGCCGCGGCAACGTGATGAGCGTCATCGCCGGAACGCTGCTGATCGGCGTGCTGCTGAACGGCATGACCATCATGGACATGGACGTGCAGACCCAGAACATCGTCAAGGGAGTCGTGCTGCTGATCGCGATCCTGCTCGATTCCCGGCTGCATCCACGTGACGAGGAGACGTCGAAGCAGGGCGATTAAAGCTCTGCATCAACCAACGGGCCGCAACAGTCGGCCGACATAACAGGGGAGGAATTGACATGACGAAAGCTGTGCACAGAAGGGCGTTTGCCGGCATCGGGCTCGCCGCGATGGTGGCAACCGCCGCACTGGTGGCGGCGCCATCACAGGCGGCCGGGCCGCGCGACCAGCTGCGCGAGAAATTCGACAAGTCGCTCAAGGGCAAGACGGTGGCCTGGTCGCCGGTCTGGATGGGTGTTCTGGAATCCGAATGGACGCGCGTGATGAAGGATCGCTTCGACGATTACGGCATCAAGCTCGTCACCCGCGACGCCAACATGAAGTCCGACATCCAGCTTCAGACCGTCAGCGACTATATCAACGACAAGCCCGACGTGATCGTGGTGCAAAATCCGAACGTCACGCTGCTCGCCAAGGAGCTGAAGCGTGCGATGGATGCGGGCATCTATGTCGTGCAGGTCAACATGGCATCGAATACCCTGACCGACGCCTATGTCGGCGTCGATGCCAAGGATCTCGGCACCAAGATCGCGCGCGAGGTCATCAATCAGTGTGGCGGCGGCAAGGGCTCCGGCGAGGTTGCGATCCTCGAAGGTGAGGCGACCGCGGCCTATTCGCTCGACATGAAGAATGGTGCGATGGAGGTGTTCAAGACCGACCCGTCGATCAAGGTCGTGTCGTCGCAGCCGACAAGCTGGGACGCCAACAAGGCCGGCGACATCACGACCACGGTGTTGCAGCAGCATCCCAAGCTGTGCGGGATCCTCAGCGTCTGGGGACCGCAAACCGCGGGCGCGGCCCAGGCGATCAAGGCGGCCAACATGGGCGACAAGGTGAAGGTGTTCGTCGCCAGCGACGGCCAGCCTGCGGATTGCGATCTGCTCGAGCAAGGCGCGTTCTCCGCGAACCTGTCGTATCGCGCCGACGTGCAGGGCCAGACCATCGCCGACGCGGTCATTGCGCTGTTGCAAAGCGGCGACAAGCCGGGCGCGAAGAACATCGCCTATTACACGACCCCCGCCTGGGTGAAGTCGAAGGACGATCGCATGTACTGCTTCAGCATCCCGAAGGGCGCGAAGTAAGTCGTTCCGGCGCCCGCGCCCACTGCGGCGCGGGCAGGCCGGAGCTGTCGATCCAAATCCCCCGCGTCGTCCCGCCGTTCGGCCGCTTCCGCGCCGAGCCCGCCGGAGTCTGTTGATGAAGAGCCTGCAACGAGCCTGGCACCGCCACTCGCCCCAGTTGTTCCTGGGCGAACTGCTTGAGAAGCGCTGGATGGAGCCGATCATTCCATTCACGCTGACGATCGCGGTTTTCCTGGCCTTCGCGATCATGATCCCGCGCTACCTGACGGCGGGCAGCCTGCAGGAACTGATGCGGAATTTCGCGGAGCAGGGGATGGTCGCGGTCGCGATGGCCTTCTCCGTGCTGTCGGGCGGCATCGACCTGTCGGTCGGCGCGGTGTTCGCGATGTCGAACTTCCTCGCGCTCTATCTGTATCTCATCCTCGGGCTGCCGCTGCCGGTGACCATCGTGCTTGTCGTCCTGTTCGGCGCGGCGATGGGCGCGATCAACGGCGGCCTGATCGCCTACGGCAAGACCCGGCCGTTCCTGACGACCCTCGTCGTCCTCATCATCGTCCGCGCCGCCTACAACAAGGTGACGGTCGCGTTCACCAACGAGCTCGCCAGCATCGACAGCGGGTCCGGTACGTGGGACTTCATGGGATCGGGGAGGGTTCTCGGCATTCCCTTCAACATGCTGGTGCTGATCCTGCTCGCGGTCGGAACGCACTTCTTTCTCACGCGCGTCAAGCCCGGCGTCCACATCATGGCGGTCGGGTCGAGCCGCAAGGCGGCCCGCCACGCCGGCGTCAACGTCAAGCGCGTGCTGTTCTCGGCCTATGTGATGTCGGGCGCGATCGCGGCGCTGGCGGGAATCCTCTATGCCGCGCGGCAGAGCAGTTCGGGCACCGACACCGGCGTCGGCTGGGAGATCAACGCACTGGCCGCGGTGGTTCTCGGCGGCATCAGCCTGTCCGGCGGCCGCGGCACCATCGCGCGCGCCGTCATGGGCGCGGCGATCATCTTCATGCTCACCAGCGGCATGGTCCGGCTCGGCATCTCCGGCAACCTGACGACCGCCATCATCGGCATCATCCTGCTGCTCGCGGTCGGCTTCAACGTGAAGTGGGTCAAGAACAAGGGCAAGGTGCTGCAAAAGGTCTACGTCACCCCAAGCTGGGTCGATTTCGAGCCGCCGCCGTCGGTCGAGCGGGGCAGCGGCACGCCGTTCGCGGAGAACGACCGCCTGAAGAACGCGGAAGCGATCGCGCTCAACATGATCGAGGGCCCGGAAGACATCATCCTTGACCGCAACGACAACCTCTACACCGTCAACCGCAACGGCTCGATCATCCGCTTTCTTGCGCCGGATTATAGCGTCCGCGAGGAATTCGCGCGCATCGGCGGCCGGCCGCTCGGGTTGGCGTTCGATCGGGATCAGAACCTCCTCGTCTGCATCGCGGGCATGGGCGTTTACGGCGTGAAGCCCGATCGTTCGGTCTTCAAGGTCACCGACCGCACCACGCGCACGCGCACGCGCCTCAAGGACGATTCGCGACTCTATCTCGCTGACGATCTCGACGTCGCGCCCGACGGCAAGATCTATTTCAGCGAGGCCTCGACCCGCTACGAGCTGACCGACTGGGCGCTCGACGGCTTCGAGGGGCGCGGCAACGGCCGGCTGATCTGCCACGATCCGAAGACCGGCACCACCAGGACGGTCCTCAAGAACCTGACGTTCCCCAACGGCATCTGCATCTCGCATGACGGTCAGTCGGTGCTGTGGGCCAGCACCTGGCTGTGCCAGATCAACCGCTTCTGGATCGCCGGCCCGAAGGCGGGCACCAGCGAGATCCTGATCGACAACCTTCCGGGGTATTGCGACAACATCAACCGCGCCTCCGACGGCAAGTACTGGCTCGCCTTCGTCGGCCTGCGCACGCCAGTCTACGACCTTGCGATGCGCAACCCTGTTTTCCGCACCCGCATGGTCAAGCAAATCCCGCCGGACGAGTGGCTGTGCCCTGGCATCAACTACGGCTGCGTGGTCAAGTTCGATGACAACGGCGTGGTAACGGAATCGCTCTGGGATCCGGGCGGGCTTTCGCATCCGACCATCACCTCGGTCCGCGAGCACAAGGGCCATCTCTATATCGGCGGTCTGGAGAACAACCGCATCGGCCGCATCCGCCTACAGGACGCCGACCCGACCTGGGAAGCGCACAAGTCCTATTGGGGAGGGGCCTGAGCCATGTCTCTGCTTGGCGATATCATCGATCGCGTGTTGTCCCCGAACCGGGAAATTCACGGCATTCCGGTGCTCGACGGCGCCTTCTCCCCGAACCAGCGGCTCGATCAGGCCCGCCAGCTCGGCGACGAGATCGAGCGACCGGACGACATCGCGCTCGGGCGGGACGGCGTGCTCTACGTCTCGACCGGCAACCGCGTCCTGCGTTGCACGGGGGACGACTTCAAAACGCGCACGGCGTTCGCAACGCTCGACGGCCCGGTCGGCGGGCTCGCCTGCACGCCGGACGGCCGGCTGCTCGCCTGCGTCTCTGGCGTGGGGCTGGTGGCGCTTTCGCCAACTGGCGAGATCGTCGGCAAGCTCGAAAGCGTCGGTGGCGAGAAGATTGCCTGTCCGTTGTCGGTGGCGGTCGCGCCGGACGGGGCGATCTACCTGACCGACGGCTCGCGAAACAATCGGCCGGAGCATTGGCTGACCGACCTGATGCAGAACCGTGCCCCGTCGGGCCGGCTCATCGTCTGCAATTCTTTGCTCGGCGGTGCGAGCGTGCGTGCGGACAAGCTCGCATGGCCGCTCGGCTTGGTCGTAGCCGGTGACGGCAAGGAGGTCTGGGTCGCCGAATCCTGGGCCCACCGCCTGACCGCTTTTTCACGCGCGGGTGACGACAAGCGCGTGATCGTCAAGAATCATACCGGCTATCCGGCGCGTCTTGCCCGAAGCGCGAATGGTGAGGTCTGGATGGCCTTCCTCGCGCTGCGCACGCAATTGACCGAGTTCGTGCTGCGCGAGCGGGCATTCTGCGAGGAGATGATGCGGACGGTACCACCAGAGCTTTGGATCGGGCCGGCGCTGGATGGCCGCCTCAATCCGCGCGAACCGACCCAGATCGGCCGCATCAAGAAACTCGGCATCCAGAAGCCATGGGCGCCGCCGCGTTCCTATGGCCTCGTCGCCCGGCTCGACGCCAGGGGCGCGGCGACGGAGACGCTGCACAGCCGCGTCGATGGTCGTGTTCATGGGATAACCGCCGTCCGCCCGATCGGCTCGCGTGTGCTGGCGGTGTCCAAGGGACGCGATTGTCTCGTCGAACTGCCGCCTGGCCGCGGCACGCAAGAAGGATGAACGCCATGGCGGCCAAACAACAGGCAGGAACCCCGCTTCTTCAGATCGTCAATGGCAGCAAGGTCTATGGCGGCCTGCACGCGATCGATGCTGTCAATTTCGATCTGCGGCCGGGCGAAATCCACGCGCTGCTGGGGGAAAACGGCGCGGGGAAATCGACGCTCTGCAAGGCGATTGCCGGTGCGATCGTGCTGACCTCCGGCGACTACCTGATCCAGGGGCGCAAGGTTTCGTTCGCGTCGCCAAAGGAAGCGCTCGAGGGTGGGGTCGCGATGGTCTACCAGGAATCCAGCCTGGTCCCCTCGATGACGGTGGCGCAGAACCTTGAACTCGGCATGGAGAAATGGGTCACGGTCTACAGCAAGATCAACATCGCGGCGACCCAGTCACTGCAATCGATGAACTTCAACGTCGACCCGCTGGTGCTGGTGGAGAATCTCGGAACGGCCAAGCGGCAGATGGTCGAGATCGTGCGTGCGGTTCGCCACAACGCCCAGGTCTTCATCTTCGATGAGCCGACCGCATCGCTGACCCCCGAAGAGACGCAGCATCTGTTCCATCTTCTCAACACCCTGAAAGAGAAGGGCGCCGGGATCATCTTCATCTCGCATGCACTGGAAGAGGCATTGAACATCGCCGATCGCATCACCGTGCTGCGCGACGGCAAGCTGGTCGCCACCGTACCGGCGAAGGACGTCACGCGTGACGCCTTGGTGCGGATGATGGTTGGCCGTGAGGAAACGGCAGCGCAGTACGCGACCCACGGGGCTGATCCGGATGCGCCGAAGCCGCATGCCTCCCACGGTGAGAAGGTGCTTTCGGTCGAGAACGTGACGATGGGCAGCATCGTCAAGAACATGTCGTTCTCGGTGTTCAACGGAGAAGTCGTCGGCATCTTCGGGCTGGTCGGGGCAGGACGCTCCGAGATCGCGCAGATCGTCAGCGGCGCGCGCAAGCGCAACTTCCTGCGCGGCGGGATGATCTATCTGCGGGACAAGCCGGTCCGCTACCGGGTGCCGCGGCAGGCGGTGCGCGACGGAATCGCCTATATCACCGAGGACCGCAAGGTCGACGGCTTCTTCGAAACAATGACGGTGGATCAGAATATCTATCTTGGCTATCTGTCGTCGCCGCGCGTCAAGCGGTTCCTTTACTCGACGCGCGAGATGAAGCGGATCGCCGATCAATGGATCTCGGCGCTCTCGATCTCCGCATTGAAGCGGACGCTGAAGATTGTCGAATATTCCGGCGGCAACCAGCAGAAGGTCGTGGTGGGAAAGTCTCTGGCCCAGGAACCCACGGTGGTCATCTTCGACGAACCGACGCGAGGCGTCGATGTGAGCGCCATTCCGCAAATTCACGAGGCGATTCGCAGGCTGGCGCGCGAGAACAAGGCGGTTGTCGTTATTTCTTCCTATCTGCCGGAGATTCTGGCTATCTCGGATCGGATCCTGGTCGCTCGCGGCGGACGTATCGTCGAGGAAATGGCTCGGGCTGATGCGACCGAGGACAAGATCATGTACGCGGCCATTCATTGAAGGAGGGCCTTTCATGAGTCCTTATCAGCGGCCTCCCCATTGGAAGGACATGACGCGGGACGGCAATGAGGACGATCCGGAGTCCCGTCGCCTGATGAGCGAGAGGATAGCAAGCGAGATTCGCAGCGCGGTGCTGAGCGGCGAGATGCGGCCAGGCACGCGGATTCGGCAGGAGCTCCTTGCGGCTCATTTCGGAGCAAGCCGCATTCCCGTGCGCGAGGCGCTGAAGCAGCTCGAGAACGAGGGGCTCGTCGTGATGGCGCCGAACCGTGGCGCCTGGATTGCGGACGTCAATTCGGAAGAATCGATCGAGATCTACAAGATCCGTGAAGCGGTCGAGCCGCTCGCCATCGGCGAAAGCGTGCCAAATCTGACCGACGAGGACATCGAGACGCTCGATCGCATTGTGCGCGAACTTGAGCAGGTCACGACGCTCGAGGAATACATCCAGCTTGATCGGGAGTTCCATCTGCGTACCTATTCGCGGGCGCGGATGCCGCAACTGCTCGCGATGGTCGAACGCTTCTGGAACAGCACGCAGCATTTCCGGCGGCAGTTTGTGAGCGAGACCTACGCCAAGGACGGATTTCCGTTCTCCGATCCCCAGCATGTCCTGATCATGGACGCGATCCGGGCGCGCGATGTCGAAGCTGCGCAGGTGTTGGTGCGTCTCCACATCCGGCGCACGCGCGTTGTCATTCAAGCAAAAGAGAGTGGGGCGGCCCAACCGCCCCTTGCAAGCCGTGCCGCGCTACCGCATGCGCGTCTTGGCTCGGTTTATCGAGGAAAAAGTGCCAATGAGTAGTGGCGGCGAACGCCTTTTGCCACGGTTCCTGCTGCGCCAGGTGGCGGCGGGCTATAGCGGCCGCCGGGCCGGACGGGGCGCCATCGTTGCGACACTGGTGGCAAGCGTCGATGACTGTTGACCTGGATTCCGTGTCGCGTGCGCGCGCCTACGAGGAAGCCGCGGGCCGGCTGCGCGCGCGGCTCGGGGAAGCGTCGGTCGCTCCGCCCGATCCCGGAAGGCGGACGGCGCTTGATCTGTTTCGAGCCGCGCCGCGCGAGGCGCCGGCCGTGTTCTATTTCGATGCGACGCAGACCTATGCCGATATCGATTGGCTCAGTGACCGGCTCGCTGCCCGCTTCGCGCGGAAAGGGGTCGGGCGCGGCGATCGGGTCGCCGTCATTCTTCAGAATGTGCCGCAGTTCGTCATCGTCAGCGTGGCGGCGTGGAAGGTCGGGGCCATCGTCGTCAGCCTCAACCCGATGTACCGCACGCCGGAGCTTCGCAAGCTGTTCGGAGATTGCGAACCGAAGGCGGTGATCTGCCACGACGATCAATGGGAGAACGTTTTCCCGGCCGCCGGTTCGGTCGATTCCGAGCTGGTGTTCTGGACCGGCGCTGGCGAATTCCAGACGCGAAACGATGTCCGGGTGCTGCCGGAGCCGGGCGCAGCGCCGCAGGCCCATGCGCTGGCGACGGTTTTCGCCGAGAACGCAGCCGCCCCACCGGCACCGGTTCTGACGTCCGACGACATCGCCCTTCTCTTATACACCTCCGGAACCACGGGCGTTCCAAAGGGCGCCATGCTCACGCATCGTAATCTGGTGGCGACCGCGTTGATCTGTTGCGATCATTTCGAATTGAACAGCATGTCGCGCATGTTTGGCGTCGCGCCGCTGTTCCACATCACCGGCTTTGAAATCCAGATGGTCGCGGCGTTTGCCGCGCGTGCGGCGATCGTGCTGACCTATCGCTTCCAGCCCCAGGTCGCGCTCGATGCCTTCCTTGAATGGCGGCCGACATTCATCGTCGGTGCCATCACCGCGTACATTGCGCTGATGAACCAGGCTGACGCGACGAGCCGGCATTTCGAAAGCTTCGTACATATCTATTCCGGCGGCGCACCGATCGCGCCGTCGGTCATCGATGCCTTTGCGAGACGGTTCGGACGGGCGATCCGCAGTTCCTACGGAATGACCGAACTGACCTCTGCAAGCCATCTTGCGCCCAACGAAGGTCGGATTCCGGTCGATCCTGACTCAGGCGCGCTATCGATCGGCAGGCCGACCTCGGGCGTCGATGCAATCGTCGTCGACGACGAGCGCCGCCCGCTCGGAGCCGGCGCGCACGGCGAGGTGGTTGTGCGCGGCTCAGGCGTGATGGCCGGCTACTGGAGAAAGCCGGCGGAAACCGATGAGGTGCTGACCAACGGCTGGCTGCATAGCGGCGATGTCGGCTTCTTTGACGAGAGCGGCTGGTTCTACCTCGTCGATCGCAAGAAGGACATGATCTCCGCCTCCGGCTTCAAGGTCTGGCCGCGCGAAGTCGAAGACGTGATCTATGGCTTTCCGGGCGTGCGCGAAGCAGCCGTCGTCGGCGCCGCCGATCCCTATCGCGGCGAGACGGTGGTCGCCTTCGTCTCCGCTCAACCCGGCACCGTGATCGACGTCGCCGCGCTCTCGCGCTTTTGCCGCGAGCGACTGGCGGCCTACAAGTGCCCGGTCGACATTCGCGTGCTGGACGATCTGCCGAAGACGGAATCCGGAAAAATCACCCGAAACACGCTCAGGGACGGCCTGCGCGGCCGGTAAGGAGAATTTACGTGGATATCACCCAAAGCGAGCGTAGCCAGCAACTGGCCGCGCATCTCCAGCGCTTCATGACGGAGCACATCTACCCGAATGAGCGCCGATACTATCAGGAGGCCGAGCGGCTCGGGCCCTGGGCCGTGCATCCCGTTGTCGAGGTACTGAAGCCGCTCGCACAACAGGCCGGCCTATGGAACCTGTTTCTGCCCGCTCACGAGGACGGGCTGACCAACCTCGAATATGCCCCGCTATGCGAGATCATGGGACGTTCGCATCTTGCTCCCGAGGTCTTCAATTGCAGCGCCCCTGACACGGGCAACATGGAGACCATCCTGCGCTACGGTACGGAGGCGCAGAAGGAACGCTGGCTGAAGCCCTTGCTGGCCGGCGAGATCCGGTCTTCCTTTGCGATGACGGAGCCCGACGTTGCCTCGTCCGACGCGACCAATGTGGCCAGCTCGATCGTCCGGGACGGCGACGATTACGTGATCAACGGTCGCAAATGGTACACCACCGGCGCCACCGATCCGCGATGCAAGATCATCATCTTCATGGGGCAGACCGATCCGCAGAATCCGGATCGTCACAAGCGTCAGTCGATGATCC
Organism: Bradyrhizobium sp. UFLA01-814; assembly: GCF_046718885.1. Classification (NCBI taxonomy): domain Bacteria; kingdom Pseudomonadati; phylum Pseudomonadota; class Alphaproteobacteria; order Hyphomicrobiales; family Nitrobacteraceae; genus Bradyrhizobium; species Bradyrhizobium sp. UFLA01-814. The sequence continues at coordinate 13,454 of NZ_JAQOSR010000178.1, forward strand.
TCGTGCCCAAGGAGACGCCCGGCGTGCATGTCGTCCGTTCGCTGCCTGTGCTCGGCTTCTACGGCGTACCAGACCGTGCATCCGAGGTGATATTCACCAATGTACGCGTGCCGGCCGCCAACATGCTGCTCGGCGAGGGGCGCGGATTCGAGATCGCGCAGGGGCGATTGGGTCCCGGCCGCATTCATCATTGCATGCGGCTGATCGGCCTTTCCGAGCGCGTGCTCGAGCGCATGTGCCGGCGCGCGCTGAAACGTGTCGCCTTCGGCAAGCCGCTCGCCGAGCAAACCGTGACGCTCGAGCGCGTGGCCGAAGCGCGCATGAAGATCGATCAGGCGCGGCTGCTGACGCTCAGAGCTGCCTATATGATGGACACGGTCGGCAACAAGGCAGCGCGGCAAGAAATCGCGATGATCAAGGTCGTCGCGCCGAACATGGCGCAGACCATCGTCGACTGGGCGATACAGGCGTTCGGGGGAGGCGGCACCAACAACGACCATTTCCTTTCGGCAGCACTCGCAACGACTCGCTTGTTGCGACTGGCCGACGGCCCCGACGAAGTCCACCGCAACCAGATCGGCAAGCTCGAATTGCGCCGATGGCTCAATGTCGATCCCGCACGAACCGGCGGTGGCGCGGATCCGTTGTCGCCAGATGAATCTGAATCCTGGTCCGAAGGCGGCTTGTGGCCGCGCCCGAAAGATCTGCCATAGGCGTTGGGAACGGGCTGGAGCCGGAGGGCATCGGCTCCAACGCTGATCAACAAAAGGAGAGTTGTGAGCGATCTCACAGGGGGACGTCGAGACCTGCACTAGTCAGGAATCGCTCGGAACCAACGGAGATTCGCATGAAGCTCCTGATGATCGCCGGCCTGACCGCCCTCGCGCTTTTTCTGGCTGCGACGAATGTCCCGAGATCGCATCCATCGTCCGTCAGCCACACGTCAGTGGCAGGGATGCCCGCTGTGCAAGAACAAGACAAACTGCCGGTCGAAGATTTCGACGATCGATCGCTGGTGTTTCCGAGGGGAACTCAGCAATAGAGAGAATGGTGCCGTCGCATCCGAACGCATTGCGGTTCGGGATGAGCGGGCTGGAAATCGTCTGGCGTTGAACAGCGCGACGCGTCGGACGGCTTGTCCGCTTGCGCAGCCCCCGTCGCGCGCTGTGTTTCAAAAACTCATGAAGATCGGGTTGATCCCAGCGGGATCGCCGACATGTTCCGGGAATTGAAACGGCGCACCGTGGCGATCGACGATCAGGATCGCCAGGAGTAACGCCAACACGGCGACGATGTAGATCAGCAGTGGCGACGCGTCCCGGCTGGCGGGATTGCGATCCCGCGGCGGCAACACGCGAAAATGCCAAATGCGCGAGATGAACTGCAGATATGCTTTCGGATGTACTTGCATGTTCGACCTCGATTGTGAGGCGCCTTTCCCAAGACTGCGACCGCGTGGGCCGCCCTTCAAGGCGCCGCTTGTCGCACCCCCGAACCGAATACGAGCTCCCTTGTTGATTACTGGTGAAATGGGCCCGTTGTTGCCGGGGGCCAAGCCCGTCGCCCACGGACACGCCAGATTCAACGATCGCTGGCGGGCCCGATGGACGCCAAGGGAGCACTTTGGCCGGGCAGCAAAAACGGGCAGAATGGCCCGGGGGCTTCGCTGCGAGTGTCTCCGACGGCCATGGATTTGATTTTTCGTCTCGCCACGTTCCTTGTGACGGCATCGTTGCTTCTTGCGCTGCAACCCGCGCAGGCGCAATTGGCCGGACACGGCGGACCCGTCCGCGCGATCGCCGTTTCAGGCGATGGCAAGACGGTTCTGTCGGGCAGCTTCGATACTGCGGCGATCCGATGGTCGCTGGCAACCGAGTCTGCGGAGCAGGTCCTTCGCTTCCATTCGGGTGCGGTGAACGCAGTTGGCTTCCTCACAGATGGAAGGATGGTAACGGCTGGTGCGGACGGTCAGATTGCGATCTGGACGTCGGGCCGGCCTCAGCCGGACCGGGTTTTTGCGGACCATACCGGACCCATCGTCGGGCTCGCCGTTTCGCCCGATGCATCGAGGCTCGCATCCGCCTCGTGGGACCAGACCGTGCGGATCTCGTCGTTGTCCGACGGAGGCACGCGGGTGCTGCAAGGCCATTCGCAAAACGTGAATGGCGTGGCCTTTGCCGCCGACGGACAATCGCTGGTGAGCGTCGGCTACGATCTGACCGTGCGGATCTGGCGCCTGCCGGACGGCAGCGCCGAGATCGTCACGGTGCCGTCGCCCCTGAATGCCGTGGCGATCTCACCTGATGGCGAAATCGTCACCGGCGCAGCGGACGGCAAGCTGCGCATGATGTCCGCCGATGGCAAGGCAGGCGGCGAGGTCATGGCCGGTGCCACGCCGATCGTCGCCTTGGCGGTCTCGCATGACGGCGCCTTGATCGCCGCGGCGGCAATTGACGGCACCGTGGCGATCGTCGATCGCAAGGCGCGCAGCGTGCTGCGCACGCTCGCCGGGCTGGGCGGGCCGGTTTGGTCGGTTGCATTCCTGCCCGATGGCGTGACGCTCCTGACCGGCGGCGCCGACGGCAAGATCAGGCGCTGGAACGCACTGACCGGCGCGGCGATCGGATCGAACCTGGCGGGCACGCCGGGGGATCCGCTCGCCGCCTATGCCGGCGATCACGGCGCCGAAATCTTCAGAGCTTGCGTCGCCTGTCACACTCTGTCGGAGACGGAGCTGCAGCGTGCCGGTCCGACGCTTGCCGGACTGTTCGGCCGGAAGATCGCCTCGCTGCCGGGCTATCGCTTCTCCGACGCACTCAAGACGATGGACATCGTCTGGACGCCCGAGACCGTCTCCAAACTGTTCGAGATCGGGCCGAACGCCTATACGCCCGGCACGAAGATGCCGGAGCAGCACATCGGCTCGGCCGAAGATCGCCGCGCGCTCACGGACTTCCTGGCGCGTGCGACGTCGAAATAGCTCGATTTGGCGGCAGCCACGTTGCGGCGTCCTCAAGCGAAGGCGTCAAGCCGCGGTATGAGGCTCTAATACCCCGGCCATTGCTCCACCGGGATCTTCGTCAGCTCCGGGTTCTCCTTGAGCATGTGGGCGATATTAATGCTGGGATGTTCCTTGAGCGCCGCCACGACGCACTGGTTGACGTATTTGCGGCGTGACAGCCACTTGATCTTCTTGCCCTTCGCCTCGGCCTTGCAGGCGACGACCGCCTGCTTGAGGGCAACCTTTTGCGCCTTCGTAAGGGCTGCCTCGACGGCCGTGCCGGAG